>DQLG01000110.1 GCA_015660315.1 Candidatus Latescibacterota bacterium | reverse complement strand
GCGGTGACCGAGGCCGACGAGGGTGATATTGATGGGGTCCATGAGGGTACCTGTGGGTATATCGTTAGTCAGGGCAAACAGGGTGTTAACGAGTCTTTCGATTGGGTGCTTGCTGTTTATTATCCCAGGTTGGCTTCGAGGTCGTATTTCCGACTTTGTTGTCTAGTATAATCAGCCAAGCAAGCTGTGATGGTATCTGCTGGGCAGTCGTTCGGTATATTATATGGCCTACACCAGATTTTTTATATAATAGCAAAAGCGGATGTTCTGTGATTAGAGAAAGCTGGGTAATGCCGTCGCGTCCGTTAATACAAGTACCACTCGACGCGTATCGCTGCGGCGTCCATCTGAACTGCTACTAATCTAACGCGATTATAAACGGGATAAAAATCATGTTGGATAATGCGTCGCTACGGAGAAGATGCGGACGCTGGATCGTCTGGGGTACAGCACTCCTGTGCCCAGTCGCGCGAGCAGAAACTGGTGTGTCCTATGAGATCTCTAAGGTCGCTGAGGGCACGGCCTGGGTGAGTTCCTACTGGGGCTACAATGCGCCGAAGCTGGTTTACGATGGCGATCATTATTATACCGTGGCGCTCTGGGGTGCGGAGCAGGCGACGGCAACGGGGGCATTGTACCGGTATCAGGACGGCAAATGGGAGCAGGGCTATACCTGGGATGGATTGAATTATCAGCCGGGGATGCTGCTCCTGGATAGCGAGCAGCGCCTGGTGCTTATATACTCCAGAATGAACGAAGGGCCGGTGATTTTGCGGGGGCGTGCCAGGGGGGATATTGAAAATTTTGAATCGATCGACGTGCCGGTGGGAATCGGCAAGGCGGGGTATATCGGAGCCGGGATTTACGGCAACCGAATCGTGCTGGGATATATTGGCGATCCGGCGACATACAGTTTCAATATCGCGATACTCGATATGGAGACTATGGAGTGGAACGGGCCCCATCTCCTGGCCAGCGCCCAGCGGGAAGAAGAGCCCTGGACGACTTGGCTCTATCCGATTATCCTACCCGATGCCAATGGCTTTCATCTTGCAGTGAGCAATCAACCGGATCCGACCGCCAGCTACGATACCATTCTCTATACGTATCTGCCCTATGACGGGCTGGATACGCCCGCGCCGGAAGTGGTAGCCCAGGTGGACCCGTGGAGCGGCAATATGGCTTTTGCCGAAGCGATGTGGCGGGGCAGCGATGGGAGCATTTACATTACCGGACAGTACAAGCCCGAAGGAGGGGAAAACGGGTTGCATATCTATCAGCGCGACCCGCAGACAAAGACCTGGCGCGTGCAGTGGATCAGCACGGCGCAGATCGGGGCGGTCTTTGAGGATCGGGGTGGGAAAATGTGGATGACGAGTACTTACTGGGATGCTTTGCGGCTTTATGGGGGTGATGATTGGCAGGTTGTAGATTTGCCGGAATTTGCCGAACATGGCTTGGTCTCGAGCTTTTTTCTCCACGGTATCCATCCTGGCAGCGGCAGCCTGATGCCCGAAGGACCAGCGGTGGTGTTCAGTGCTGGGACCCATCCGGAATACCAGTTATGGTTTGCGCGTTTTGCACTGCCTGCGGCGGTCACTGCGGTAGCAGAATCTATCGGAACGCTGCCCCTCGATTTCGGCTTGGCGCAGAATGCACCCAATCCGTTCAATACAGGCACGGCGATCGACTTCTGGCTGCCTGCGGCGGGAGAGGCCGATCTGGCGATTTACAATTTCTTGGGTCAGCGGGTCGCGCTGCTGGCTAGCGGACACCAGTCGGCGGGGCGTAGCGAGGTGGTCTGGAACGGGTTGGACCTGGGGAAGCGACCGCTGGCAGCTGGCGTTTATTTTTACCGTCTGTGCTACGCAGGTCGGACGGTGGTTCGCAAATTGGTGCTCTTGCACTGAGGAACTTAACGGAGGATTGTAGATGAGTACCTTTGCCCTTTGGGCCTTTGGCGATGCTCATGTCGGCACTGATCTCAAGCGCGGCCGCCAGAGTCTGGCCACCGCGTTGCGCACGGTGGAGCGGGGTGGTGATGAAGGGGGGCCGCCTTTCAAATGGGATATTGCTGTCGATATTGGTGATATGTCGGGGGGACAGGCGGTCCCCGACGATGAGGAAGGGACGGAGGTTGTGCGGCAGTTTGGGGCCTTGGAGGATCATCGCCGCGAGGGTATTTATAATATTTGCGGCAATCACGATCGCAGTGGCCTGGCTGAGCCGCAGGCCTGGTGGTGGCGTAAATGGGTCGATCCGATGGGTGAGCAGAGCGAATTTTCCGGGGTCGATTCAGCCAGAAGGCCCTACCCGATCGAGGGAACCTGGGAGCGCTATTCTTTCAAGGTCGGCAATATTCTCTTCCTGATGATGAGCGATATCAACGAGCCCGCGCAGACGACCGGTCGCGGGGATCTCGGCGGCAATCCGGCCGGGGTGGTTTCGGCGCAGACCTTTGCGTGGTGGAAGGCGCTGGTCTCAGCCCATCCGGATCACCTGATCGTTTCAGTGCACCACTATATGCTCAAGGATACGACGGTGGCCTCCGGTGATTGGGAGGGGATGCGGAGGGACGAGGATGGGAATTGGCAGAGCCATTACCACGGCTACAAGCCACAGGGCGCTCCGATCGGAGCATCGTATCTGTACTTTGTTGGCAGCCAGCCCGATTCAGGCGTTTTCGAGGACTACCTGGACTCCCATCCGGGGGCGGTCGATTTGTGGTTGGGTGGGCATACGCATACCCATCCAGACGACCGCTTTGGCGGTAAGTCGCATATCGAGACCGGGTGGGGAGGCACTCATTTTATCAATGTCGCTTGCCTGAGCCGCTATCACGGCCCGGCCAATGTGCCCAAGAGTCGGCTCTTCACTTTTGAGGAGGGCAGCGACGAGGTGCGAGTACAGTGCTATATGCACACCGGCGAATTTCTGCCTCAGGGCTGGTATGGAAGTGCCGAACGGGTATTGAAGTTGGCGCGACCGTTTAGTTGGACCGAGCCCTAAGCCTTTCAAAGCAGGGTTTAATCCCGAAGCGCTGCAGATTGGTGATCCAGATTTTATCCTATTTGCTCTCCTGCTCGGGTGCGATGAATCTTTGTTGCGGAGGTGCTCTGATGCAAACGACGGCTAGTGTCCTCTTGCTGACCTGATGCCGTTAGAGGCGGTATGGTCGGTGGATAAGAGTTTTTCCAAGATCCTCCAACACATTGAATTCAATAGCTGCGGAGGCCGTAGCGAGTGACTGGAGTCGGTGATTTTAGGGGCGATGGCAGTCGTCTTGGTCCTCGTTCTCGCCCATGAAATCGTCGCTAAAATTACCGGATAAAAAAGGCAGAATGTACAGGAGCGCAAGGATCTGCGCGTCGAGATGGATCTGCCAGTGAGGCTGGGTTCCGATAACAGCGGGGAAGTGGAGGGCCAACTGGCGAATCTAAACATCGGGGGCTGCGATACGCGCAGGCATGGATTTGGGCAAAGGCGATCAGATCGAATGCTGGTCGGTAGATATCGGTTGGCTATCACCAATCACGGCAGTGGTTATGCACACTGAAGGAGAGGGGAATAAGCGACGTTTCAATCTCCAATTCGCCGAAACGCCTTCCCGCGAATTGCGGCCTGCCTGCACCTGTCCTCCAATGGCGGATTGTCGCGCGGGTTGTGTGCGGATGAGTGTATCGCAGGGATCCTGTAACGGCTTATGTTCTGGGGCCGACTCCGGTTTTTTTTCGCGCCTGGGCTTTTTGCTTGGAGGCTTTAGTTACTCCCCACGATGATTCTGGAATCGCTGTTTCCGTCATATTGACGACGGGTTGTCCGAAGATGGCCAATTTGTCCTCTGCGGTAAACTTACCCTCAAAATACATCGCGGCTGGCTGATGGCCTGCCAAGCCGTTGTCCAGATCCAGGTTCAGGGCAATCGCTCCTGCTTCGGCCAGGCGAAAACGATTTTGAACCGAATCGTAGAGCATGGAGATCGGTTCTCTGTCGGAGTGGATGGCGCGTAAAGACGATATAGTAGAGGCGCTGCCGCAAGAGGGCGCAGAAGACGCGATATGGTTAATGCAGAGGTATTATCTAACGGGCATGGCAGCTACTGAGAGAGTGACTTGGCGCCCGCAATTTGGACCACAGGCAATAGCGATAGATGCACGTTATGCGGTTGACGAGTTGTTCCTCGGCGGCGGACGGGGCGGCGGGGAAAGCGATTATTTGCTGGGCGACTTCCTGGCGGACATAAGCCAGGGCGCCAACTGGCAGGGCATCCTGTTTCGGCGCACCTACCCGGAGCTGGACGAATTGATACGGCGTAGCCATGTAATATACCGTGGCGCCGAGTACAAGGTGGGCAAGCACGAATGGCGGTTTCCGTCCGGTGCCACGCTCAAGTTTCGCCATATAGATTCGGCCCACGATGCGGCGCACTACCAGGGCCATGCGTATCAGTGGATAGGCTGGGATGAGTTGACGAACTGGCCAACCTTGCAGTCGTATGACTTGCTGAAGGCTACGCTTCGGTCAGCACACAACGTCAAGGGGATGCGCGTCACGGCGACAGGTAACCCGGGCGGCCCAGGGCATACGCCGGTCAAGCAGGGGTATGTAGACGTAGCGGAGCCGATGACGCCCTACGTTGACCCGGTGACGGGCATGAGTCGGGTGTATATCCCGGCGCGGATTTGTGACAATAAGAAGCTGCTGGAAGCCGATCCGAGGTATCTCGAGCGGCTCAAGGCGGTAGGCGACGATGCACAGGTCAGGGCATGGCTTGAAGGGGATTGGGACGCGCTGGTAGGATCGTTTTTTACGATCAAGCGCGAGGAGGTGATGGTAGAGCCCTTCGATATTCCGCCCGATTGGCAATAGTTTGCCGGCATGGCTGGCGGCTATCGACTACGACGATACGGTCTATATGGTTTCGATCTATCACCAGGCGAATCGGCCGACCCAGTCAGCAGCGCACAACATCTTCTACGTCCTCCACCGGTAGGGCGTCCGGATGCTCGGGTTGCACAGTTCGCCCCCAAGCCGTCAATACCTGCATATCTCGCGCCAGCTCCGCACTGCGGTGCGCCACTCGCTCTGGGTCCCAGTTTGCGTAGAGCCGATCCAGCAAGTTTCGGCGCACCGGCAGATGCACCGGATCCGTGCCCAGATCATTCAATTCCTCCGGGTCCTCTGCCAGGTTAAAAAGAGCCGGCGGCGTGTCGTCGTGGCACTTATAGAGTTTCCACGGGCCCTGTCGCACCATGCGCGAAGGCGGATCACCATGACTGGTACTCAGTTCGCTGAAGGTGCTATCGGGCCGGTCGCCGTCCCTTTCGCCGCGTAACTCTTTCCACAGAGAATGCCCGTCCGCTGCCGGTAAATCCGCCCCTCCGGCCACTTCCACGGCCGTGGGCGCCAAATCCAGCAAGTTGCACAGTACCGGGTTCTGCCCGTCTGCCGGCACCACTCCGGGCAGACGGGCGATCAGGGGCACCCCCACTGAGCCCTCGTAATAGTTGCTCTTCCACCAGCAGCCGTGCTCCCCGGCCATCTCGCCATGGTCGCTGCAATAGATCACCAGCGTGCTCTCGCTCAATCCAGTCTCGTCCAGTACGTCCAGAATCTGGCCCACCTTGCGGTCGAAATACTCGCAGAGGCCGAAATAAGCGGCCCGCGCCACTTTTATGCGCTCCACAGGCAGAGGCTGGTGGAGCCGCCGCCGCTTTTTGAAGTTGGTAATAGCCGGCGGCTCCCGTTCCAGTTCCCGGGCACTAGGCTGCGGCACATCCACCCGCTCAGAGTAGTATTCGTACAATTCTCGGGGCGCGAAAAACGGGCAGTGAGGCAGTACAAAGCCGGCCACGGCCGCAAACGGTCGCTCATTTTTTCCGGCCTTTTCCTCCAGATAGGCACAGACCGCCCGCGCCACCCTGTCGTCGAAGTCCTGGTTTGTGGTGCGCCCGTATCCAGCGGTTTCCACGCATTCCCGGGTCTGGCCCAGGGTGCCGGGAATGCTCTTCAGTATCGGCCCGCCCTTTTTGGGCGCACCGGGATAGTTGGCGCCGTACTCGCCGAGAGGCCGATATTCAAATCCGTGCCGCTGGTCCGCGCCGACAAAGTGCATGCGACCGATCAGCGCGGTCTCGTACCCAAGCGCACCTATCGCATGCGCCCAGGTCGGCAGAGCCGAGCTGAGGATGTGGTCATTGGTCCATACCTGGTTGGCACTCGGCCGGCGTCCGGTCATAAATGCCATTCTGGCCGGCACGCAAAGCGGTGCCGCAGTGTAAGCATTGGTGAAAGTCATGCCTTCGGAGGCCAGACGGTCCAGGTGTGGCGTCCGCACCAGCGGATCACCGTAACATCCCAGATGGAATTTGCTGTGCTGGTCCGACATGATGAAGAGCATGTTGGGACGGGACTTCACCGAATTCCTACCAAAGGTTTTAACCAAATAATGATGATTCGAGCTATTTTCTGAAACTTCTCCAGGGTGACCTGACCGCATAGATTTGCGCCATTTGGGTGAGCGTATCTCTTACCTTTTTCCCAGGAGGAAATACTCATGAAAGAGAAGCCCCGCAACACCGAAAAAATTAACTGTTCCTCGCTGAGCCGATACGGCTCCAGTTCAGTGGGCAATTTGATCACCTCGCACCTCCTGCTCGCTTTTATAGACCGAACTCCAGTTGGTTATCCAAACCTTAGTCATTCGTATACACAGCGTTTTTTAGCTCACAGTTCGCACGACGGCCATGCAAAAGGGCGTCGGCCGTCGTGCCCATACGTGAAGAGCGCCGTCCGCCGCGGTGACTCGGCCTCCCAGCGGTACGCCCCGTGGCAGACGGTTCCGCCCAAAAAGAACAGCACGGACCCGCGACGTATGGGAATGTGGCGGATCGGCGCGCGCTCGTTGCAGGTCCGCACCGAGTGCGGCAGGGGATAGCAGGATTTATGACTGCCCGGAATTACGACGAATCCGCCATCGCCGGGTCCGACGTCGTTGAGCTGCCAGGCGACGTTGATGCCCGACATCGTGTGCACGCGCCCGTTCACCATCTCGTAGTGCTTGCCGATGCAGGTCGGGTTGGCGTTCCCCGAGTGCAGCATCTGCCCGCTCGAGCCTTTGACGTGGCACAGGGCGGTGTTCTGAGTTACTCTGTACCCCGCGCCAATCATCCAGTTCAAGCGCTGGATGACGGCCGGATGCGCCAACATTTTGAGGAAGGACGCATTGTGCGGCGCCGGTAGCTGGAACAAGTCCTTCAGATCCGGCCGGCCCGCGCCCGAGATCGTCGGCGCCCCGGGGATGTCAGCCAGCGTAACGTCGCCGTCGAGCTTGTCGCCTGCGCCCCGGTATATCAGGCGATCGAGGTTGGCGTCAATGGCCGCCACGGCCGCATCGATCCACTCATCGTCCATGACGCCTTCGACCAGCAGGTAGCCGTTCGTGTCGAACGCCCAGCGCTCGGCGGCATCGGCGCGGCGTTCAAACTCGAGGGCTGAGGAGGCCCTCTGCGCCACTTCGTCGGAAGAGGCAAGCCAGGTGGTAGCGCCGTCCGACAGGACCAGGCGGCCTGAGTCGCCGCCCGTCAGCACGGTTTGCTCGGCCTCGCCCAGCCCTTTCGCCCATGCAGGCAGGGGTTGCTCGTCCTGCGGGTCAATAGGCACCAGGGGCCGAGCCGAGCGCGAGATGAAATTTATCACGAGCAGCTCGCCGCCATCGCTCTCAGGACAGATACCGTGCAGCGCACTGGCGGCGCACAGCAGCACGTCGCCCGCCGCCAGCGCCTTGCGCTCGGCGAAGCGGCTGGAGGACGGAAGTGGTGGGGCGGGCAGTCCGCTCTTGTGCGAGGAGGGCACGACCACCAGCGGGCACTTGCCGTCTGCGGAGTCCGTGAGGGCGATGGCCACCACCAGTCCCTGGCATTGCCGGATGCGGACCTCTTCCCAGGCGCCCCCGGCCCGCGAGAGCGAAGCTCCGTCGGCGTTGCGGCCGTTCCACCCCGTCAGGTTGATGTACGCCCGGTCCAGCGTGTGCGCCCCGCCTTCCAAGGGCAACGAGGCCTCGTCATGCTCTCCTGCGGCGTCGGCAGGGACGTGCCGCACGGGGCCGTCCTGGCGAAAGCCGTCGCCGCACAGCTCGTGCACGTAGCGTCCGACGGCGCCGTTCTCGCTGCATAGATCGTCCAATCCATCGCCGTTGAGGCGGCACGCGGGCAGCTCGGCCTGGCAGAGCACCTGCGGCAGCACGACGAACCCGAGCGCGTCGAAGGCGAAGTTCTGCTCTGTGGTGAGGATCGAGGGCTGGTGCACGTGCTTCGCCTCGTTCCAGTGGCGCACGGTGTAGGTATCGTTGCCCATGGTCAGACCTCGTCGGCTCCAGTTTATAACTGTATGTGGTGGGCGTAGTGTCGGGGTTGCCGGCGCGAATATAGTCAATATATAGGCCCTTTTAGGGGGTCAGGTCAAGCGGGATAGGTGGGGTAGGCGCCAATTCTGCGCCAGAAACCAGCGGCGATTGGAAAATCCGTGTCACTCGTGCTATTTCCTGTCGATTCTGGTCGCCATGCGAATGGTAGTTGCCCAATTTAACGAGCCTTCAGATTTGGGAGATAATACTCGTGGTACGCCATACAAACGGCAATACAGATATAGTCATTCGTTCCCTGAATGAGGCGGACGTTCCGAAGATCAGCGGTTTCTTCGCCGGGCTTTCCGGGGCGCGTCGAGGCTCTGATCCGCGAGATCATGGAGAATGGATTGGTCTTCGACGTGCGCACCGATACCAACGACAACGGAGGGGGCAAGGTGCGCAAATACCGCTGCCCAGCCCGGTACCGAATTGTACCCTATATGTCGATCCGCAAGAGCCTCAGTTCGGCGGGCAAAAGGGCGGGCCTCGGCCATGTATGGCCCCAAGACCTACGCCACACCTTTGTTACACGAATGCTCGACCTCGGCGTCCCTATCGAGCAGGTCAACTCCCTCGCCGGTCATAAGTCGATGGCGATGATCAAGCACTACGACCATGCCAATGAGGAGCGCTACGGAGGGGCTATTGAGGCGCTGGATGAGGCGGGTAAGACGAGTAGTGGGGGAGGCTTTGGCGGCGGTGACTTGTTGCCACGTAGTTAGTCAGGCGGCGGCCAAAACGGCAAGGTGATAGAGGAACAGCTGGTCGAGACCTAATGCTATCATTGAGCAGCAGATAGTAAAAGAGTTGACCGAACCTCAATACCATCGTCGGGATAGAAAATAGCGACAATATGGTTACCGTAGACTATCGGCCAAGGATCCACCAGCCGCTTTGCGGATGGGACCGTGATCGGGGCTGCGCAGAAAAAGAATCTCCTTAAAACACGCATCGCGGAGAATTTGCTCGAAATAGAATAGATGTGCCACGCAACTGCAGTCACTGGCACCGAAACGAGCAAGAAGCACTGTTGCGCCAGGCATTTCTGATGCGACTTCGGCCCACAGGTGTTCGCGTTTCTTAGCGTCGCAGGAATACCATATACTCTCCAGCGACGTCTTGGGACGAAGATAATCGATGTGCCAGTGTGGTCGCGTTGCTATTTTCCCGTGATGGGCCAAACGGGCCTTCAAGCCGCCGAAACCAAAAGCGCTACCGATGTAGAGATAAAAACCTGGCAACAACGGCAGTGTCCCCAATTTTCCGATATCTACACTGGACCGAACTCCTGCGGAGAGAACCAGCGCGTAGGTGCCCGGCCAAGGTGGTATGGCCGAGGATAGGGATTCAGACATAATACACCATCCATCTGAACAGGACCCCCAAAGTTGGCCCAGTTACGGAGTGAAATAAAATACAGGCTAAAGCTGAATTCTATACAAGGAATCGTCAACAAGGTAGCCAGCCACAAGCTGGCAGTGACGGCGGTAACAGGTGCTGCTGCGGTTACCGGGACTATCGAGCTAACCTGGGCCTATGGCGGTGGTGGCCTGTTGCTACGTGGTGAGTCAGGCGGCGGTGGATACGTGGGGTAACTGAGGCCATGGTAAAGGATGGCGACAAAGAATAACCGCTGGTGCTTTAGGAAGAAAGCGCCAGCGGCTTAATTGAGATGAAGTTTCATTCAGGATTAACAGGCGTTAAGCTTGAAACGTGCACATGAACCTACTTCCACTCGCCTTTTTGCTTTGCGAAAACAACAGTGAGACGATTCGTTTCTCGGCGCGTCTTCCCATTAGGTGGTGTAATACTCACACTCTCGTAGGCAGCGAATACAGCCGTGTCTCCGTAGATTTTCACATCGCTGTGGTGCGTTTGAATGTTCCACTTTACCCCTGATGACGCCAGCCACGCTTTAATTTTTTCCGGATCTGCGCTTTCCAATAAGCTTCCATCACGATTAAACCGCGTATGAGGTAAGATTTCTAAGGCATCAAAATCACCTGTATTAAGTGCCGTGTAGAAGCCATCCATTATCGCCAAGACGTCTTCCTTATCACCGGCTTTGGCCTCATCATAGACGAACAACAGGAAAAAACAGAGGCGAGAATTTGCAACTTGTTCATGCGATACCTCCTGTCAAAGGTCTAAAGAGAAGCCGAGAATGCAGGATAGGAGCTCGGCTATGGACGCATTTATTGTACGTAATTCAAAATCATGGCACAAAAGGTGGTAGTAACATCGGAAGTCGGTGCGGCGGCTACCACCGGGGCCACCGAACTAACCTAGCCGATGGCGGCAGTGGCTTGTTGCTATGTGGTGAGTCAGGCGGCGGTGGATACGTGGGGTAACTGAGGAGCGAAGATAGGCAAAGAGAAGCGGGG
>DQLG01000042.1 GCA_015660315.1 Candidatus Latescibacterota bacterium | reverse complement strand
GGTTTCGGCGCATTTGGTCGTTGCCCGCAATGGCACCGTGAGCCAACTTCTGCCCTTCAATATCATCGGCTGGCACGCCGGGCACAGCAAATGGGGCGAGCGCGAAGGCTTTAACCAGTATTCAATCGGCATTGAGATCGATAACGCTGGTGAGTTGGAGGAGCGCGATGGCTGTTATGAATCGTGGTTCGGGCGGGCGTATCCGCCGGAGGAAGTTGTGCACGGTGTACATCGCCATCAGACCCGAGAATCGCATTGGCACCGCTATACGCCGGAGCAATTGCGCGTCGTTGAAGCGATATGCGCCGCGCTGATCGAAACCTACCCGATCGAGTATATCCTCGGTCACGAAGAGATTGCCCCCGATCGCAAGGTCGACCCCGGACCGGCCTTCCCCCTAGATCAAATGCGCGCGCGCTTGCTCAATGCGGCGATGGCCGATGCCGGCCCTGACAGGGCCACGGTTAAAGCTACGCGGCTGAATATTCGCGCCGAACCCAACGGACAGGCCGAGCGGCAGGCAGGGCATTTATTGCAGGGCACTGAGGTCGAAGTACTGGAAGAAAAGGACGGTTGGTGCCGGGTAAAGGTGGAGTTGGAGGGTTGGGTATCGAAACGGTATTTAGAGCAAAGCTGAACCCAGGGAGACCACGATGAAAATTACTGCGATTAAACCCTTTGTGCTCGATGCCGGGATCTATGTGAAAATAGAGACCGACGAAGGCATTTACGGCCTCGGCGAGGCGGGTATGAAACGGCGTGGTCGCGCCATCGCCGAAGTCATTCATTCGATGGCGCCGGACCTGATTGGCCAGGATCCCTTTCGCATCGAGCATTTGTGGCAGGTGATGTTCCGCGGCGGTTTTTTCCCCGGTGGCGGGATACAGACCTCGGCCGTCAGTGCGGTGGATATCGCGTTGTGGGATATCAAAGGCAAGGCCCTCGGGGTACCGGTTTACGAGCTTTTGGGCGGGTTGGTCCGCGACAAGGTCGTCTGTTATCCGCACAATGGTGATCCGCACGATATCGACAAGTTGGTGGCCAGTTGCAAAAAGACGCAGGCGGCTGGTTATAAATTCGTGCGCTGGGGCATGGTCGACCCGGAAGGCGAAGAAGGCAATATACTCGAACCGTCGCGGGCGGTGCGTTTTGGCATTGAGCAGGTAAAAGCGGTGCGCGAGCAGTTGGGCGAAGAGATCGAGATTTGCGTCGATGTGCACACGCGGCTCGACCCGTCGGCGGTGATCCAGTTTTGCAAGGGCGTGGAGCAGTACCGGCCCTATTTTATCGAAGACCCGATTCGTAGCGAGAGCAGCGAGAGCCTGCGTTTAGTGCGGCAACAGACTTCGGTGCCGATCGCAGTGGGCGAGCAATGGGCGGGCAAGTGGGCGTTTCGCCAAGTCATTGAAGAAGAGCTGACCGATTATGCGCGCATTGATATCTGCATCGCCGGGGGCCTGACCGAAGCGAAGAAAATCGCCGGATGGTGTGAGACGCACTATATCTATTTGGCGCCGCACAATCCGCTGGGGCCGGTGTCGACGGCGGCTTGTTTGCATTTGTGCCTGGCTTCGTCGTTAGTCGGCGTACAGGAATGCCCATGCCCTCCCGGTACAACGCACACCGATGTTTTCCCGGTGCAGGTGCCTTTTGCGGATGGGTATTTGCAGGTGCCGGATAGACCGGGTTTGGGGGTGGAGTTTAACGAAGAGGCGGCGGTCGCGGGCGAGCCGCGGGCGGGCAAGGGCCTTTGTTATTGGCGCGAGGACGGGTCGTTTACGAATTGGTAGGCGGCTTCGCCGCCGGGGAGTCTGACGATGGAATACGACGGTCTCATTCTCGGCGCCGGCCACAATAGCCTAGTCCTCCAGGCCTATCTGTGCAAAGCCGGTCTTAAGGTCGCCTGCATCGAGCGCCTGTCCGTAGCCGGTGGTGGGCTGAGCACTGAAGAGCACTCGCCCGGCTTCTTGCACAATACGCATTCGTTTTATCACCGGGCGCTGACGCAGATGCCTTGGTATCGCGACCTCGAGCTCGCACGCCACGGCGCGACCTATATCGAACCCGCCCTCAATGTCGCGTTATTAACCGGTAATGGCTCGGCGCTTGAATGGTGGACCGACTTTGAGCGGACCTACGCATCCTTCGCGTATTTTAGCCGCCGCGATGCCGATACCGCACGGCGTTGGCGCGAAGAATTTACGCCGATCGTCGAGCGCATCCTGATCCCCGAAGCACAAAGTCCGCCTCTGCCACCGGACCAACGCCAAGCCCTGCTCTCGCGCAGCGCCGAAGGTCGCCGTCTGCTCGAAGTCAGTCGGCTTGCTCCCCGCGAATTCGTCCTACGCGAATTTGAGCACCCCGTCGTGCAAGCTGGTCTGCTCTTTTTTAATGGCCTGCGCGAGGTCGACCTGCGCGAAAAGGGCTTTGGCCACCATATTCCCGCGCTTTTGGCCAGCAAGGGTAAGGCGCAGATGTGCCAAGGTGGCTCGGCGAAGCTGGCACAGGCGTTGGTCGAGGCCGTAGAAGAGGCCGGGGGAACGGTTTTATTACAGACCGAGCCGGCTGAGATCCTGGTAGAAGGCGACCGCGCTGTTGGCGTCGAGACCAAGACCGGCGATAGATTGATCGCCCGCCACTTTGTGGCTTCGGCCCTAAACCCGCAGCAGACCTTTCTCGAATTGATTGCGCCGGAGGCTCTACCCAAGGCCTGGCGCGATAAGGCGGCGGCCTTTCGCTACAATATCCTCGCGCCGCTTTTTGGGCTTTATCTCGAGCTCGACGAAGCGCCGGCCTATCGCGTCGCAGAAACATATCCCCATTTAAATCAAGCTTTTATGATAATCATGGGCCTTGAAAGCCCCGCTGATTTTGACGCGATGATCCACCACCACGAAGCTGGGAGCATGCCACCGACCATTACATGGGGCAGCACCCCGAGCCTTTTCGACCCCTCGCAAGCTCCTGCGGGCAAACACACGGCTTTTATGTGGGAGAAACTGCCCTATGCCGTAGGGGGCGATCCGCGACAATGGGATCAGCTCAAAGAAGAACATGGCCGAAGGATGCTAGCGGCATGGTCGGAGCATGCTCCAAACGTGCAAGATGTGCTGCGCGACTCTTTTGTCCGCAGCCCGCTCGATGTCGAGCGCAATTTGCGCAATATGCGCGGGGGTGATTTGCTGGTGGGTGCCTTTAGCGGAGATCAGGTGGGCTATCATCGCCCCTTTGCCGGTGCGGGTGGGTATCGCGGCCACTTGAAAGGGCTCTATCTATGCGGCTCTAGCAGCCATCCCGGTGGCAATATTACCGGTCTTCCCGGATATAATTGCGCCCAGGTATTGCTCGCTGATTTGCAAATCGACTCGCCCTGGGCACCCGGCTCTTTGCACGATCGCCTGCCCTGATTATTTCATCTCTTGGGTTGAATACCCCGCAGCTTGCCGACTAGAAGCTGGCCGAATTCGTGGCCTTGGCAATCGCTCCCGAATACAGTTTACAGATTTCTGCCTAGACAAAAAGCTATGAGTATAACCGACTCCTCGCGGAACGTTCCTTTCTGATGCCCTACCCATTGAGGCTCTGTATCAGAATGGATCACATTGTTGATAGGTCGGACGTAATCAGCATATTTCAACCGACCGAAGACATGCACCACCGCGAGTGGTTGTGCATGGTCTTGGAATCACATGTCCAAGCCGAAAGGTGGAGTCAAGTATCGCCAACGATCTTTGCACGCGGGAAAAGGGCCAAATGCTTCTCTTCTGTCGCATCGATGAAGCCTTGACTGAGGATTAAAGGGAACCTTCCCTTAAGTTTTTGAAAATCAGCCGTATCGTCAAACCAAGGTCGACTTATGGTGAGGTACAGAAGTGGTCTTTCCCTTGACGTTTTATTTTCTGTGCCAGAATGGAAGGTGCGATAGTCCCACAGCACACAATCTCCAGCTTGTGGATAGGGCAATATCGCTCCTTCATAATTATTGCTACTCTCCTGACCTGGAACCAAGTTGGGGTCCCTGTGGCTTTCGAGCCAAATCGCAGTGGTCCCTGTTTGCTCATCTAGATCAATCAACGGAATGGCAACTGTCAGGGCATAACAGGGAAGTACTTTGTTAAATCCCGACAATTCTTTAAACAAATCCGGATGATCCATGTGGATTTGTTGCTGACGACTACCGGGCATGGAGGAAACGATTCCAAAACTTTGAATGATTACCTGATTGTGCAGAATGCTGCGCAGTACAGGAAATAGAAGCGGGGAGTCATATAGGAGGGCATGGTCGAAGGGAGTGCGGATTTCTACAGTGCACATGTAGCGATCGCCATCGCCAACATCGAAGCGGGTTGACTTGTCGATGACGGCATATTCGTCAAAATAAGCTGCTTTAAGGCGCTGAATTAAGTCTCTGGGGAAAACCCCTTTTAAACTCAACGCTCCTTGCCGATGAAATGCCAAGCGCATTGCATCGAGTATTTGCTTGTCATGGGTTGGCTGCAGGCACGACACGCCTTTTAGGTCATAATGCGGGCCGGCACCACCATGGATTTTTTTCCGTCATAGGGTAATACTCATAATGAACAAGAGGTAATTTTTTATGCTGATGGAACAGAAACAGGGCGCATCACGCAAGCGGAGGCGGGGGCCGTATGGAAGAAGATTATCTTCACGTGTGGGCAGACAATGAAACGTTCCTTTGGGAAGGACTGCCATTAGCTTCAGAACGGCCTGTGAGCTTTGATATCGATTACATCCGTGTCTGGCAAAAACCCTAGATTGAGAGCCACTGATCATTGGTCGGGAATCACCTAGAGCGATTGGCGTACGCCTCTAAGTGACTCTATTCTCTCTTTTATGAGTCACCGATACTTACGACTAAGTTTGTATGTTGAGCTCGAGCGACTGCCAGTAGTATTTGAGCGGATCGTCCTCATCCCAATCGGCGTACAGTTCCACCCAGTCAGCCCAGCCCCAGTGGGGAGTTAGT
>DQLG01000719.1 GCA_015660315.1 Candidatus Latescibacterota bacterium | reverse complement strand
CGTCTTTGGCACTCTGCGTTGAGATTACTTGATAACCGGATCGTTCGAGCAGATGCGTGAGGACGCGGATGGTGGTTTCTTCTTTGTCGATAACGAGAATTTTGACTTGGGCTTCGTCCTGTCGGCTGTGGAGTGACTTGCCCATATCGAGACAGTAGGACAAGAAAGATCCTGCGTCAAGGGATTATGATCCAGTTGAATGATAATGCCGCACGCCGAGTTTCCATACCAGCAAACAAAATGCCCAAAAGCAAAATCCGACGGTTGGTGCGACCCATTTGTGCTATGACGAAAAAGCATAGGCGCAAAAGTCCACAATGGCAAGATGGCTATTTTTTTCGCCTTTTACCGGGCTTGCAGCATCCATATATTGTAACCCAGTGAGAGGAGTCAGAGAATGCATGCGACAAAATTGCTGCACAAGCGCACGGTAATACTTTGCCTTTTGGCCTCAGTATGGATACATGTGGTGTGCTTGGTGTCGCTCAGCAAGGTCGATGAAGAGGCGCGGGTAGAGGTCGCCCGGTTGCATTTGGCTGCCGATCATTTCGCTACACAATGGCTGCAATTGCCGCGGCAGAGCGATTTACCGCCTGCGGCGATGGAGCAACTGCGGATGGAGGCCTACCTGGTCGCGATTCTTAGCGATTCGCAGTGGTTAAGCTCTTGGGAGATCGACGGCGGGTTGGAGTCGGGTGTTGAGCAGTCGGTCAAGTCGCCGTCTTTGCAGGCGGCGAGCAATCTCGTGCTTTACGCGCTAACGCATACGGGTGGTTTGGCCACCAAGCGCGAACGCCTATTGTGGGCTGCGGCCACCGGCGTGACGCCGATGATTTCGGGAGCGCAGCCCTTCTAGGGTATTTATGTCGCGACTCGTCTGGGCGAGTATTTTCCTCTCGCTGATCCTGCATATCTCCGTGTTGTTATTGGTCGATAATCTATTTTTGGAAGAGCGCGAAGTTAGCGTTTTTCGCGCCCGCCTGGCCAGTGTCCCCCGCTTTGTGCAGCAGCAGAAACTGGTGGCCGCGGCGCCGACCTTGCTCAACGTCGATATGGAATATGTGCGTTCGCAGGCCAATCCTGCCTCGCTGCCCGAAGGCGCGGTGCCGTTGGTTGCCGCCGCCGCCGCCGTTGCTCCGCCGCCGGGCGAAAACTACGACCCGACCTTGCCGAAACGAGATGGTGCCGAATTATTGGTCGAGGCGATGCCCGATCCGACGGCACCGAGTGTAAACGACAGTGTGGCCTCCGAGGCGATGGAGCTATTGCGTATCGAAGATCTGATGCGCGCCGATCGTGAGAAAGCGGTGATCATTCCCGATGTCTACAGCCGCCGCGATACGCGCGGCTTCGTCAAGTTTACGCCGCTCAGACTCAATGGCGTTGGCGGCTATGGGTTGGACGGTCAGGGCGGCAAGCCGGTCTTGGAAGATGTAGCCCGTTATGTGCGCGATCACACCCAGGTGCAAGCGCAATTGCACGGCTTTCCCATCGAATATTTTAATAGCCCACCGCTGCGCAAAGATCCGTTGCATTTTTTCTTTCCGGGCATACAGCGCGGTTCGACGAATGGTCCGCGCGCGGTGTTGGGTGAAGACGAATTAGTATTTTTGGGCGAGTATCTGCGCGGTGGCGGGAGTCTCTTTATCGATGCGGGGCAGGGGCCTGGGGATCGTCGTTTTTTGCAGGCGATGGTGGCGATGCTCAAGAGGGTGATCGGCTCTGAAGGGCGGCTCTTCCCATTGCCGGCCAATCACGCGGTGTATCATGCCTTTTATAGCTACGAAAACGGCTTCCCCGGTGAATTGAAACGACCAATAGCCGATCTTCCCGGTTCCAATTGGTATTATCCGGACCAAGCGCCTTGCACCGGGCAGACGCCGCGCGGGCTCTACGGGGTTGAGTGGCAGGGCCAGACAGTGGCGGTGATCAGCGACCTTGCTTTGCACCGAGGTTGGAGCGGGTTGTCTCCCAGTTGTCCTGACCAAGGGGTCGAAGAACCGGCAGAGGGCGGTGGAGAGGAAGCAGAGCCCGAGGAGGCACCGGTGCAAACGCCTTTTTTGCAGGCAGCGACCAATATCATATTCCATGCATTGACCCGTCCGGGAGGTGTTGCGGTTAAACGGCAGGCGCCGAGCTGGGGAAAGCAACGTGTGCAAAGTGGCCGGCCGGGTGTCGAGCCGGAGGCTGAGATCCAACTGGCGAGCGAAGGCGAGGATCTGTTGGATGATCTCGAAGCTTCATTGGCCTTTGTGCGTGCGCCGTTGGGCAAGCGCATCGGCGAGGGCGGGCTGCGGCTGCGTATTGCCGGTTATGGTTTGCTTGAGATCGTCGACGGGCTGCTGCACGGGGCGTTGATACGCAACCTGCCTTCTGGGCCGTGTTGGATTGAGGTGGAATACGGCGACGAGCAGCAGGGCATGGAGATTGAGTTGCGCGGAGGGCGGGTGACGACGGTGGCGTTTTCGCTGCGCGGGTTGGGGTTTTGGAGTTCGCTTTCGCTTAAGCCGCAGAATGAGCGTTTTGCGGTCGAATCTTGGAGCGAGCGATTTGGCGATTTGGCGCTTGAGGAGATTTATGCTGAGTTGGGTGAATAGGGCAGATGATGGTAGAGGTGTGTTCTTAAAATCTCTGTCGCAGGGATCGGTGCTGTTGAGCGTGCCGGAGGGCGAGATTGTTCTCGGCTAGCCGCGCAGGGTCGATGGCGAGTTGTATTTATTATTAGCGGTGCGCGGAGAGTTGGTGGCGGATCTATCGGCTCAGAATATCCTAGTCGTTGATGATCTGCGACAGCGCGGAGGTGGCGGCCTGGATTTGCGCTTTACTGGAGTATAGGTCACGAGTATAATCCGACTGTCGACCAGGTTTTGTTCATTGGTCGTCCGGCCCAGGACGTCGACCTCTCCACCGGCGATAATGCGGCAGGGGGTGACGAAGCTGCCCATGATTGAGCC
This sequence comes from Candidatus Latescibacterota bacterium, assembly GCA_015660315.1. Taxonomy (GTDB): domain Bacteria; phylum Latescibacterota; class UBA2968; order UBA8231; family UBA8231. Next base: position 1,174 of record DQLG01000719.1, on the reverse strand, counting down.
AAGGGTCTGGATGGTCGAGCCGCCACTGATATGCCACTGTACCATCATAATGGCTTCGGCCGTCTTTGAGGCTGCCGTGGTCCGGTGTCAATTCGGGGACGACGACCAACTCTCCGCGGGCTAACGTCTCAGTGATGGTGAAGGCGATGTCTGGATTCAGCTGTCGGGCTAGATCTTTACCTGGAGATTGGGCTTAGACTTTATATGATCCTTGTGGATCTTCACTAAATCATGGGACCGATAAGATAAATGCCGACCTTCGAATCCGAATATCTACAGGAACTGACGGTGAAACTCTTTGTTCGCAGTGGTGCGCCAGAGTCCGAGGCTCGCATTGTCGCCGAGGCGCTGGTCCGTGCCGATAGCATGGGCATGCCCTCGCATGGGGTATTGCGTGTGATACAGTATGTAAAAGACGCGCAAAAGCGGGCGATTGTCCCTGGTGCGGAATTATTGGTCGAGTCGTTGAGCCCGACGGTATCGCTCATTGACGCGCAATGGAATTTTGGCCAGGTCGCGGCAATGCGGGCGGTAGAGTTGGCTTTGGCTACGGCTAAGATTCACGGAATGGGCAGTGCGATGGTGCGTCGGTGTCGCCACGTCGGCCGTCTGGGCGCTTATACGGAGACAGCGGCTCGTGCCGGTTTTGCGGCGCTGGCCAGTTGCAGCACGGCGGGTGAGGGGCATTGGGTGGCGCCTTTTGGTGGGCGCCAGGGACGGTTGGGTACTAATCCTATTTCTTTTGCAGCCCCGACGAGTGGTGACCCGGTATTATTGGATTTTTCGACGGCGTCTTTGCCCGAAGGGCGCGTCCGGCTTTTTCACGATACCGGCAGAGCATTACCGGCCGGAACACTCGTCGACGAAGATGGGCAACCGAGCCTGGATCCGGCCGACCTTTATGCGGTCGACGGCTCGCCCGCCGGGGCGATCACGCCCTTCGGTGGCGAGCAAGGCTATAAGAGTTATGGGTTGGGGCTGATGGCGGCGATCCTTTCCTCTTTACTAGGAGTGCCGGCCTGGCGCGAAGAGGGGATTGAGTCGAATGCTAACACGATGTGGCTATTGGTGATCGACATCAGCCAACTGATGGATCTGGGTCGTTTTACCGGCGAATTGGACGAATTGCTCGGCTATATCGCTTCGGCAGAGCCGTCGGCGGGTGGCGATGGGG
>DQLG01000743.1 GCA_015660315.1 Candidatus Latescibacterota bacterium | reverse complement strand
GGTTTCGCCAAAGAACTGCATTTCTCCTTCCCCGACGAGTTCTATTTCTTTGAACCCGCCGATGACACTGGCCTGAGCTCGACAGATATCAACCGCGCCTATATTGCATCGAAAGAGAAAAGCGCCCTCAGGGAAGCCCGTGCCAACCTGCCGATCAGCTACAAATTCAATCGCTTGACCCACGACCGCGTCTTCGCGACCGAGAGTGCTGGATTTCGCCTCGGAGCACGTTTGGCCGCGGCTCTCGCCAAACGCCCCAAAGTCGAAAAACTATTCCACGCCGCCGAACACGTGCTAAAGATCGCTGCCTTCGACTGCCGCGACTGCGGTGATTGTTCACTTCCCGATATCGCCTACTTATGCCCCGAATCGCAATGCGTCAAAAATCAGCGCAACGGCCCCTGCGGCGGCACCCGGCAAGGCAAGTGCGAAATCGGTGAGAAAGACTGTATCTGGGCCCGCGCCTACGACCGCCTGAAAGCCTACGGCCAAGAAGAGCAAATGCTCGACGGGCCGGCCGTCATCAAGGACGCCGGTCTCAAGGGCACCAGCGCTTGGCTCAACACCTTTTCCCATAAAGACCACCACGGCAAGAGGAAAGAATCTCCATGAATATCCCCGGTACCGACCGCTCATTCGCCGTCATCGGCGAGAATGTCCACACTACCCGTGTGATCCTGCGCAAAGGCAAGCTCATTGGCGACGACCCGCAAGGCGTCGAGTCGGTGCGCTTCCGCGACGGCGAAGGCAAACGCCGCTTCCTCGAGATCCCCGAGAAGGTCAAAACGACGCAAGACTATGAAGAGGGGCGCGTCAAGCACCTCAAGATCGCCGTGCAGCAGGCGATGCTCGGCAGTGCCGACGCCATGGATTATATCCGCCGCCAGGTGCAACGCCAAGACGACGCCGGCACCGATTTCCTCGATCTTAACGTCGACGAGATCTCCCTCAAAGAGGAAGAGCAGAAAGAATCGATGCGTTGGCTGGTGGGCACAGTTTCGGCAATGTCCGAGACGCCATTGTCGATCGACTCCTCAAAAATAGAAATCCTCGAAGCCGGTCTCGAAGCCGGTGCCTCGCACCCTAAACGTATGCTGCTCAACTCGGCTTCTTTGGAACGACCGGAAGCATTGGACCTGGCCAAAAAATTCAATGCGCAAATCGTCGTCACCGCCGCCGGCGAATCCGGCATGCCGCAAAGCGCCGAAGAACGCGTCGGCCACGCCCGCCAAATGATCGACAAGGCCCTGGCCCTCGACCTGCCGCTTTCCGATCTCTATATCGATCCCTTGATCTTTCCCATCTCGGTAGACTCACAATTCGGCCACCATTCCTTCGATGCCATTCGCCAACTGCGCGAAGCATATGGTCCCGACATCCACATCACCGGCGGCTTCTCCAATGTCTCCTTTGGCCTGCCTTGCCGCCACTTGATCAACGATGTCTTCCTGCTGTTGGCCGTCGAAGCCGGCGCCGACAGCGCCATCATGGATCCGACCACCGCCGCCTTAGGCGAGATCTTCACCATGGACCGCGACGCCCGCCCCTACCAACTCGCCGAAGACATGCTGCTCGGCAAGGACGAGTATTGCGCCGCGTTCTTACGGGCTTATCGCAAGGGCGAACTCAATAGCTAAACGTTTGCTGGCTTATTAAGCGCTAGGCGGTATGTGGACGGTTGGGGAATTTGGCGACTGCTGGGTAGGATCGACTAGGAGAAAAGCCTGAGTCTGGCTATTATTTAGCACCACCTATAAATTATAGTATTCGATGATAGGCACTGAAGTTCGCGGGTCAGCCCGAGGGTGCTCCCTCCTCCCAAGCCGATCGAGCACCAAACACCGAAAGAGGTTCATGTCCAAATTCCTAGAAAGACTCGCCGAAAACCGCCCCCTTATCTACGACGGTGGCTTCGGCTCCCAACTCTTCGCCCGCCAAATAGAACTCACCAACTCCACCCTGGCCAACGAAGAGCACCCCGACGCCGTCATCGACATCCACTCGGACTATATTGCCGCCGGCGCTGACCTGATTGGCACCAATACCTTTGTCGCCTCCGAGTTGCATCTCGAAATGGCGGACAAAGACCCCGCCCAGGCCGAAAACCTTACCCGTCGCGGCGCAGAGTTAGCACGACAAGCCGTAGAAAAGAGCGATCGCGAAGTCTTTATCGCCGGATCCGTCGGCCCCTCACCGGGCGCAATCGAGACCGATGCAGGCAGCACCGATTTCGGCATTGCCGACGAAAAAGTCCGCGATGCACACAAACGCGTTATCGACGCACTCTACGCGGCAGACGTCGATTTCTTGTCCATCGAGACCCAGTTTTCGGCCACCGAAGCCGCCTTCGCCTGCGATATCGCCCGGCAAACCGGTTTGCCCATCGCCATCAATCTGACGCTCAAATACACCAAGGACCGCAAAAGCGGCGAGGTCATCTACAAAACCGATTGGGGCCACTCCGCTGCCGATCTGCTCGACATTCTCGCCTCCGGCGAACATTCGCAAGGTGACAATCTGCTCGACCATGTCCAGATCCTAGGGCTCAACTGCGGCGCCGAAACCCGCCGCAGCGAGCACACCGGCATGCCTTACGCCATCTGCGGCATCGAGCAGTTCAAAACCGCAATGCAGGAACGCGGTATCGAGAAAAAACTCATGACCTACCCCAACGCCGGCATGCCCAAGCTCAATAGCGCACACCGCACGGTCTATTCGCAAAACCCAGAAGAAATGGCCGGATTCCTGCCCGACCTCTTGAGCGGCGGCACGCAGATTATCGGCGGTTGCTGCGGCACCACCCCGGACCACATTCGCGCCTTCCGCCAAGTAATCGACGCCAACGAGCAATAGCCCCATGATAGAATATCAGATCCTTTACTGGCGCAACATCCCCGTGCAAATCAAGCTCTACGCCGGCAAGCGCCCCAAGTCCTACCAATTGCCCGAGCGCTTCCAGACCTGGATAGACCGCATCGCCATGCAAGAGGGCGTCACCGGGACTGATGCCTATCTAGAATTGTGGCAATGGTCGGAAAAACAAACGCGTGAAGGCGAAAGCGAGGCCGTACTCGAAGCCTTACTGCGCAAAACCGAAGAGGAAGGTGACCGCATTCTGGCCGCCTACAAACAAAAGAGATTCCCTACGAAAAAACCTACGATGTCATCGTCGTCGGCGGCGGCCACGCCGGCACCGAGGCCGCGCTCGCCGCAGCGCGCATGGGTGCGGAAACCCTGCTCCTAACAATGAATCTCGATACCATCGGCCAAATGTCCTGCAACCCCGCCATCGGCGGCATCGGCAAGGGGCATATGGTCAAGGAGATCGACGCGCTCGGCGGCCAGATGGCCGTCAATATCGACCGCACTGGGATTCAGTTCCGCCGACTCAACACCTCGCGCGGGCCGGCGGTGCGCGCATCCCGCGCCCAGGCCGACAAAAAGGATTACCAGTTCGAAATGAAATACGCCTGTGAAATACAGGCGCATCTCGATATCCGCCAGGGCATGATGGAGAGCCTGCTGATCGACGCCAATACCATACAGGGGGTCGGTGTTAAGGGTGGCATTGCCTATCGCGGCCATTCGGTCATCCTGACCACCGGTACCTTCCTCAAGGGCAAGATCCACATCGGCGACTTCTCCTATAGTGCCGGCCGATCCGGCGAGACCGCCGCGGCAAAGGCCTCCGAAGGCCTGGCATCGATCGGTTTTGAGTTGGGCCGCCTAAAAACGGGAACCCCACCGCGCGTCAACGGTCGCACCATAGACTTCGCCGAGCTCGAAGAACAACCCGGCGACGACCCGCCGCGCCCCTTCTCCTATGCTGTCGATAAAATTGAGCAGGAGCAAATCCCCTGCTGGGTCACCTATACCAACGACCATACCCACCAACTCATCCAAGAGAATCTCGCGCGCTCCGCCATGTACAGCGGTAAGATCGAGGGCATCGGCCCGCGCTACTGCCCCTCGATAGAAGACAAAGTCGTGCGCTTCGCCGACAAGGACCGGCACCAAATATTCGTCGAGCCCGAAGGTCGCCGCACGCTTGAATTCTATATCAACGGCCTGTCGATGAGTCTGCCAGAAGAGCTGCAGCACCAGATCGTGCGCTCCATGCCCGGCTTCACCAAAGCCGAGATTATGCGGCCTGCCTATGCCGTCGAGTACGACTATGCCCCACCGACGCAGCTCTACCCGCACCTCGAGACCAAACGCGTCGCCAACCTATTTTTCGCCGGCCAGATCAACGGCACCACCGGCTACGAAGAAGCCGCCGGCCAGGGGCTTGTCGCCGGTGTTAACGCCGTGCTCAAAGTCCGCGGCGAAGACCCGTTGGTCCTCTCGCGATCCGACGCCTATATCGGCGTGCTCATCGATGATCTGGTGACCAAGGGCACGCTCGAACCTTATCGGATCTTCACTTCGCGCGCCGAGCATCGTCTGCTACTGCGCGAGGACAACGCCGACTACCGCCTAATGGAGCGCGCGCGAACACTAGGCTTGGTCGCAGATGATATCTGGCAGAAGTTCCTCACCAAACAGCAACTCGTCCGCGACGAACTCGAGCGCCTAAAAGCAGTACGGGTGAGCCCAACGGAAAAAATACAAGAAGTGCTGCGGCGCTACCGCACTTCTCCACTGAAAGAATCGACCTCGCTGATCGAACTTTTGCGCCGCCCCGAACTAAACTACCACCACCTGCTCGAATTGGCCCCGGGTGGCGCAGCCCTTTCTCCCGAGGCGGCCGAACACATTGAAGCTGAGGTCAAATACGAGGGGTATATCCAGCGCCAGGAAAATCAAGTAGAAAAAATGCAGCGTCTAGAATCGCTGCGCATCCCGCCCAGTTTTGATTTTGCGGTGCCCGCACTAAACCTCTCGACCGAGGGACGACAGAAGCTCGATTCCATCCGGCCGCAAACACTTGGCCAGGCATCCCGCATTTCAGGGGTTTCCCCGGCCGACGTCTCTTCGATTATGGTGCTTCTACACACCCAGCAACAGGGTCTGGTAGTCGGTGAAAAGGTCTGATCCAGCAGCCACATGCAGCCAGCCATCTTCCGCGTTGTAGCGCCAACCATGTCTGTTTCTACATATAGAGTGACACCGGTCTTTTCACACTTTTTCGTCTAGCGACTTAAGGAAACGGGTATGAGCAATATTACAGCAGTGAACAACAACCTGGCGCTATTTTGTGATTTTGAAAATGTCGCCCTTGGCGTTCGCGAAGCCAAATTCCCCAAATTCGACATGCAACTGGTGCTGGAACGACTCCTGCTGAAAGGAAATATCGTCGTCAAGAAAGCCTACTGCGACTGGGACCGATACAAAGAATTCAAGCCGATCATGCACGACACGGCATTCGAATTGATTGAGATCCCCCACACGCGGCAGTCCGGAAAAAACTCGGCCGATATTCGCATGGTCGTTGACGCGTTGGATCTCTGTTATACCAAAGACCACATCGATACCTTTGTCGTTATCAGCGGTGACTCCGATTTCTCGCCGCTGGTCAGCAAATTGCGGGAGAACGCCAAGTTGGTGATCGGGGTCGGCGTCAAGAACAGCACTTCCGACTTGCTGATGAACAACTGCGACGAGTTCCTGTTTTACGACGATCTGATCCGGGCGAATGATTTGACAAAACCGCGCCTAAAACCGGCGGCAACAAAAAAAATAACTAAAAAAAAGAATGAGAAGAAGAAAGTAGCCGCCAAAGCTAACACTAAATCGCCGACGGAGCCTTTATCCGATACGGATCGACAGGAGAAAGCCATCGAGTTAGTCTTGGAGACAGCGGAAGGATTATTCATCGAGCAGGGCGATCGCATCTGGGGGTCTATGGTCAAACAAACGCTCAAACGCCGCCGGCCCGGTTTTAACGAACACTACTACGGTTTTCAGTCGTTTAGCGACCTGTTGGAAGCAGCGGCGGACCGCGGCCTGTTGCAGCTTGAGATGGATAAGCGCTCAGGAGGATATATAATTTTGGCAATTCATCGCTACGACTAGCCCGTACTTATCCCCCAAAACACATTTTTCTATAGCACTTACCCCAACGACAAAACTCCGCTTCTTTAAAAAATGGGTACAGTTTAACCCGCTTTTAGACCTGCCAATAAGTCCATTTGTGTTTTTTCACCGATCTGTATCAATGACGCAGCCCCTTCGTAGGGCATGCGCCCGCCGATACAGAAGGTGCACAAATCGCGCTCGGGCAACCCGGCCCGTTCGAAAGCCTTGAGCATGCCCTCCATCGACAGATAAACCACCGGCATCTTCATCGCCTGACCGACTTCCTCGACCGTGCGGTTGCGCGCGATAAACTCGTCCCCCTGTGGCGGATCCGGCGGCATATCTACTCCGAAAGTACACCCCCGCGGCACCCCGTCGTCGCCAATGATACCGATCGGCGGCGTATAACTGACCAAATAGGCCTTCTCGACCCCGGCCTCCTCGTAGAGCAGATCGCGTGCCCGCTTGGAGTTATTGCCCCGGACAATGCTGTCGTCGAGCAGGATCACGGTTTTGCCTTTGAGCTTTTCTGTCATGCCCGGTAATAGGTGCAGATTCTGACCGATCGACTCCTTGCGCTCGTCAGCGTTCGATCCCTGAAAAGAACGCTCGCCGCGCATCTTGTAAAACACCGGCTCAAAGGGCAACTCTGCTTTTTTAGCGTAAGAGCGGGCAGCTACTTCCGGGCAACGCGGCAAATAAGTGACGAAGTCGGCGTCACCGGGCTGAAACTCCTCGCTGAGTACCTCACCCAACGACTCGCGAATGCGTCGAACGCTTACCCCGTTGACTATAGAATCGAGGTCGGTGATATAGTTCCACTCGAAAAAGCAGTGCGCCAGAATTGTCTCGACGATGACTTTCTTGCTAAAGTCGCCCTCCGGCGTGAGATAATATATCGTCCCGGGCTCGAGATCCTCGACATATTCGCCGCCATTTTTGCGGAAGGCAATATCTTCGGAAGCCACCCCGTATTTACCGTCTTTCCAACCCAGGACACCAGGTTTTATGCCCGTGCGGTCGCGCATGACCATAACGTCTCTCTTGCGCTTGTCGGCGATGGCCATGGTATAGGCGCCCGGTACTTCCTTGAGGAAATTGTATTCGCCGTGGTCGCGGTAGAGATAGAGCAATGCCTCGGTATCGCAACTCGAATACATATGCTCGGGGGCCGAGTCTTTGAAAAAGACCGCATCGACCTGGCCATTGTGCACCGCCGCCATATCGCAGTCCCAAATCATAATATGGTTGTCGCGGTTTTCAATAATGCCGCCGATCACGTGCGGATGAGCTTCTTCGAGGATCATATCCTTCGATCCACGGGTGGCATAGCGCACATGGGCCATATAGGTGTGATAATTCGGACTCTGGAAAATCTTGTGCAGATCGGTCACGTCAAAGCGAGAGACGCCCCCCTTCCACTTGATTACATCGATGCGGCCATCGCCTACCGCGGCGATGCCCGCTGCCTCCCGACCTCGATGTTGCAATGATTGGATAAAGCGGTAAGCGTCGTGCAAGGTATGGGCTACACTCAAACCACAATTGTGGCGTATGACCTCGGGCATAGGTCTGCTTCCTCGTAGGAAAAATTAAATGTGGGGGGAGCTATAATATTCGCCGTACAACAAGCCTGCTGTGAGCGCGCCGTCTCAACGCGCCATACAACCAGTTTTTTACGATAGGACACTGTTCGCGACCGAAGCAACAGGCATTTCAGGGTAGGTGCCGAACCCAATGATAAGGGCTGAGCGGCTATCCACCCACCGCGCAAAGCAACTACTCTGCTGACAGATCAACGTCAAAATATACACCCGTCGCCCCCTCGGCAAGGGCCAATCTGTAATCGAGTGATTTTTCATCGTTTTTCATCGTTCCAACGCGCCCCAAGTGGCAAAAAAAGCTACACTAGTCCATCGCGGTCGCCTGTCGTAGACGACCCCGATCAATTTTCCATGCATAATACCAGCCCTGCAAAATCGAGTTATCGCCCCATGCTCTTGCCGGCGGACTTAAGGTCTTCACAGGCTTGGACTACGCGACTTGCCATATGGGCACGGGCCTTCTTTAGCCAAGCGCGCGGGTCGTAGTGCTTCTTGTTGCCGACCTCGCCCTCGATTTTGAGCACACTCTCGTAGTTGCTCAGCATATGGTCAACCACTGGTCGAGTAAATGCATACTGGGTATCGGTGTCGACATTCATCTTTATCACGCCGTATTCGAGTGTCTCCTGTATCTCCTCCTGGCTCGAACCTGATCCCCCGTGGAACACCAGCCAGAAACGCGCCGCCTCTCCGTATTTGGCAATTACAGCCTCCTGGCCGTTTTTCAGGATTTCGGGCGTCAATACCACATTGCCGGGTTTGTATACCCCGTGCACATTGCCGAAGGTCGCCGCCAGCATAAAACGTGCGTCCCCAACTTGGCTCAACGCCTCGTATACGGCGACCATATCCTCCGGCGTGGTATAGAGTTTTTCGCGGTCGACATTCTCGTTGTTAATCCCGTCCTCCTCACCGCCAACGACCCCGGTCTCCACCTCGAGCACCATATCGTTGTCGCGGCACAACTCCAATAGCGGCACCGCGGTTTTCATATTGTCTTCCAGGGGCAAATCGCTGCCGTCATACATATGACTCGAAAACAGGTTG
>DQLG01000810.1 GCA_015660315.1 Candidatus Latescibacterota bacterium | reverse complement strand
TTTCGCGACAAGTTGCGAGAGTTGGACAGAGTTGATCCTGACGACGTGATCATGGATGCAGATCGAGCCCGCGCCAAGGGTTTGACCAGCACGGTCTGTTTTCCGGTCGGCAATATTACGCCGGAAGGTTCGGTGGTAAAAGCCACGGCGATCGACCCTTCGATGTTGGATGGAGAAGGTGTCTATCGTCGGACCGGGCCAGCGAAGATTTTTACCACTGAACGCGATACCATCCAGGCGATCAAGGCGGGCAAGATTGAGAAGGGCGACGTGTTGGTGATGCTCAGTTGCGGTCCGATGGGCACTGGGATGGAAGAGGTCGCGCAGGTGACGATTGCGCTCAAATATACCGATGTCGGCAAGCATGTAGCACTGATCACCGACGCGCGTTTCTCCGGATTTTCCTCCGGGCCTTGTATCGGTCATATCGGCCCTGAGGCCTTGGCCGGCGGTCCGATCGGCAAGCTGCGCGACGGCGATCTGATCGAAATAGAAATCGACTGTCGCAATTTACACGGTCGAATTAATCTGGTCGGCTGTAATGGCGACGATTTTGGCGCCGATGAGGGGGCGCGAGTGCTCGGCGAACGTAGCTTGCGCGAGGATCTTAGGCCCGAAGCAGAGTTGCCTGACGATACTAGGCTCTGGGCGGCGTTACAGAATGTAGGCGGCGGCACTTGGGGCGGTTGTGTCTACGATGTCGACGCGATTATCGAGACGCTCGAAGCCGGTCGTGAGGCGCTCGCGGCCAAGACTGAACAAAAGCCATGAGCCAGGTGGTCGTCGGTGTTACTGGGGCGAGTGGCGCGATCTATGCGGGGCGGTTATTGCGCGCATTGTTGATCGGCGGCCATACCGTGCATCTGGTATTGTCGAAATACGGGCGTTACCTATTGGTCGAGGAGTTGGGTTTTCGCCCTGATAAAGAGAACCTACGCGAATTTTTAGCGCGGCTTTACGGGCAGGAGACCGAAGCCGGTACGCTGTGCGAATACGGCGCTGGAGATTTGGCGGCGATCATCGCCAGTGGTTCGGTAGCGATCGACGCAATGGCCGTGGTGCCTTGCTCGGTCAAAACGCTGTCGAGTATCGCCCGGGGTGCGGCTGCCAGTTTGATTGAGCGAGCCGCTGATGTCAGTTTGAAGGAGCAACGGCCATTGGTATTGGTCGTGCGCGAGACGCCGCTCAACTTGATCCAATTGCGCAATATGACGGCGGCCGCGGAGGCTGGAGCGATTATTCTGCCGGCGATGCCCGCCTTTTACCAAAAACCGCAGACCTTTGATGACTTGGCGGATTTTATCGCTGGGCGCGTTTGCAATATGCTGCACATCGAGCATCAGCTTTTCCTTCCCTGGGAAGGTGCGGGGACAAACAAATAAAACGGGCGTCCATGGCCTTGGGGAGCAGGCCACAGACGCCCAATGTAAAGTTTGAAACCGGATGTCCATGGCCTTGGGGAGCAGGCCACAGACGCCCAATGTAAAGTTTGAAACCGGATGTCTATGGCCTTGGGGAGCAGGCCACAGATATTACTCACAAAGATTTAAAGCGGGCGCCCATGGCCTTGGGGAGCAGGCCACAGGCGCCCAATGTGAGTCTCGAAGGCCCGCTGGGGAGAGAGCTATTGAGACTCGTGTAAAGACCTCTCGAAGCATCTATGGCCTTGGGGAGCAGGCCACAGACACTCGCGGAAAGACGGTTCGTTTATAGAAGTGAGCCGCCTTTTGCACGGCGCACTCCCACTCGCGTTTGCTGGGCAAACTGCCCCGGTGCATCGCGCGCAATAACTCTTGGCTCATCTTCTCTTTGCTGTCTGTTGGTAGTTTATCCAACTGCGCTTCATACCATCTCAGCTTCAACATTTCCCTGTCCTATCTATTTGAGCGCCAAGGCTGTGTTATTGACGCTAGCTGAGTGGTGTGCCATATCCGCATCGGATCGGGTGTGGCTCGTGATTAGGTAGTTGCTCTCTCTGGTGATTTGGGTGAAGAGAGCAAAAACACTGCTGAGCAACGTTAGAAAAAGAAAGAATCGCACGTGGCTCAAATACGGGTGATAGCGACGCATAGCATTCCCTTGCGATACGATTAAAATCGAGATCCGGGAGCTGCATCTGCGCGAGGAGCGGCAGATGTGAAAGGAGGGGAGTTCCCGCCCCCGGATCTCATAGACAAGAGGACTAAGTCTGTCTGCCAATCCTATTGCAAGGGCTGTGCCAGTTCAGCTCTGGGAATGCCAGCTCTAATTATAACATGTTATTTATAAATGAAATATGAGCGAAAATAAATCATGAAAAACTATGTAGTATTACGTGTTTTTTTGTAGGACTTATCAGCGTATATAGGGCGGGGGCGGTGTGTGGATACAAGATGTGGCAGGTGCGAGGAAGTTGACAGGAAACAGAAGGGAAAAACCTACTAGGGCTAGGGCACAATCTTCCCTATTGCACTCAAGTGGCGGCGATTTGAGCGAATAAAAGGTACAAATGAGAGATATTTATCTGTATTTTGCTTATTTCTGGCGGAATGAGGGAAAAAAAGTGCTTTTTAAACGAGCGTGCGCAGATTATTGCGGAAGAAATTGCGCGGTAACATGCCATCGAGCAATAAACCTCCTTGTTGTACTATTGCGCGGCAGGCTGTCCACGGGCCAAAGCGGCAGAGAACCTCGCCTTTGAGATCGGTGGGCCGATCCAGTTGTGCCAATTGTCCTTGAAAGATGCTCTGCAATTGCGAGAAATTCAGTTCGATGCTGGGGCCCTGCATAAGATGTCCGTAAAGAGCGACGGTTTGTTGGCTGATAAAACTGTAGCCTTTGTGGTGGCGGGCAACGCGCATGCCGCTGCGAACGAAGTGCGGGAGGTGTTGCTGGATGGCCGGGCCTAGTGCCGGTTGCAGAGTGAGCAGGCGGCTGCTGAGGGTGTAAATCTGATCTTGGGGGCGGGGCAAGTTGCATTGCCAGCGGCTTTCTATCGCGCGTCTCGCTTCATCGGCTGCAGAATCGCAGCTGGTCTGCGGCGACCAGGTGGCGGCGTCTTCGTCGCGGTGGGTGCCGGTGGTCGGCTCGCGTTTACAAAGATGGGCGACAAAGGCGCCTTCGGTATTGTGGTGATGCGGCCAGACGCGGACACAGCGAGAAAAATCAGCTGGATATTGTGCGGCTATCTCGGGGGGCAGTGGCCGATTTTCATATTTGTCGATTGGGCGAATCTCGACATCGGCATAGCGGCGTATAAGGCCGAGCAGTACTTCCTCATTTTCTTCTAATGAAAGGGAGCAGGTCGAATAGACCAGGCTACCACCCGGTTTCAGCA
>DQLG01000756.1 GCA_015660315.1 Candidatus Latescibacterota bacterium | reverse complement strand
TTGGCATCCGGATATTTCTCGACCGCTTTGAGCATGCCCGTAGTCGAGCAAACCTCGTGCGCGGCTTCCACCACGTCCTGGCGGCACTCGGGGTGCGCGATAATCACTGCCTCAGGATAATCGTCGCGCGTGCGCTTGACGCTGGCGGCGCGCAATACATCGTGCGTCGGACAAACCCCGTCGTAGATGACAATGTCTTTTTCGGGCACCTGCTCGGCAACCCAGCGGCCCAAATTGCGATCGGGGGTGAAGAGCACCTTGTCATTGTCCAAACTGCGCACCACCGACACCGCATTGGCCGAAGTGCAGCAAATATTGGATTCGGCTTTGACCTCGGCGGTAGAATTAACATAGGTCACCACCGTGTGGTCGGGATAGTCCTGCTTCCAGTCGTCGAGGCTCTCGGGCGTAATCGAATCGGCCAACGAACAACCCGCACCAAGATGCGGCAACAGCACTTTCTTGGTCGGGCTCATAATCTTGGCCGATTCGGCCATAAAATGCACCCCGCAAAAAACAATGATATCGGCTTCGCTCTTAGAGGCCTCGACCGACAGGCCGAGCGAATCGCCGGTAAAATCGGCCAAGTCCTGGATCTCGGGAATCTGGTAGTTGTGCGCGAGCACGACCGCGTTCTTCTGTTGTTTCAAGCGATCAATTTGTGCGATAAGCTCCTCGGCGGGCAGATCCGTCTGGTGATACTGTCCGGCCGTCTGAGGAGGCGTCTGGGTCTGGCTCATGACTTGACTTGTGCTCCGTCGTCGGGGGTGACAGTCTCGGTACCGTTGGGGAAAATACGCCAAAACTCCTTGCGGATGAGACCAGTGATCATAGCACTTTTACTGCTGCCGTGATAGCGGGCAATGGCATCGAGCATCTCGTGATCCCGGTCGGGAGCAGAGAATGTGCGCACCTTCGCTCGTTTACTATCATCTTTGGGCTGCGACATTATATAACTCTTATATAAAATTTAATTAATAGATGCCCATAATCTAATTGAGCATTTTTCACGCGTCAATATTTATTTCACAGAATTTTAACAGAATCGCCGCAATGGTGTCGTCGCAGACCACAAAACGGCGTAAAATGCGGAATTCTTAGGTGATCAGAGTGCCGACTCGATGCAAACGCAAAAGATTGGTCATGCCCTGTTGCGTCAGAGGCATACCGGCGAGAATTACCAAGTTGTCGCCGGCTTTAACTTTCCCTTCAGCACAGAGCATCACGTCTATTTTCTCAACCATCTCGTCGGTATCGGCGACAAAGTCGGTACGGCGGGGATAGATGCCCCAGTTGAGGCAGAGCCGGCTCAGCACGCGATCTTGTGCAGTAAAGGCGAAGACTGGGTGGGCCGGCCGATATTTGGAGATCAATTGCGCCATAAAACCCGATTGCGTGAAAGCGACAATAGCCGCCGCCTGTATATCGTCTGCCACGCGGCCGGCCGCATCGGCAATCGCATCGGGGAAATCCAACGGCAATTCGTCGGGCTGCCGCCGCCGGCGATGATCTGGAGAAAATTCTAGTTCGCTTTCGGCTTCGCGCACGATGCGGTCCATCATCTCCACCACCGCGACCGGATACTCACCCATCGCCGTCTCGCCGGAGAGCATCACCGCATCGCTACCGTCAAATACGGCATTGGCCACATCGGATGCTTCGGCGCGCGTCGGCCGCGGATGCTCAATCATCGACTCCAGCATCTGGGTGGCGGTAATCACCGGCTTGCCGGCCTGCACAGCAGCGCGGATAATGCGTTTCTGCACCGCAGGCACGCGTTCCGGCGAAAGCTCGACGCCCAGATCCCCGCGCGCTACCATCACTACATCAGTCGCAGCGACAATCGCGTCGAGATCTTCGATCGCCTGCGGTTTTTCAAGCTTGGCTACCGCTCCGATCGGCACATCGGCCCTTTGCAAAAGCTCCTTCAGCTCGACGATATCCGCCGCCTTGCGCACAAAGGACAACGCGACAAAGTCCACCTTGTGCGCAATGCCAAACTCCAGATCCTCGCGGTCCTTCTCCGTCATCGAGGGCACGCTCAAATCCGCGCCGGGCAAATTAATACCCGCCCTTTCGCGCAAGCTCCCCCCGTCGAGGACTTCGCACTCGACCTCCGTGCCCTCTATCCGCCGCACCACCAGCCGCAACAGCCCGTCCGCAAGCAAGATCTCGTCGCCTACCTCGACATCCCTAGGCAATGGCTCGTACGTAGTCGAAACTCGGCTTGCGTCGCCAATGATCTCCTCGGTGGTAATCGTAAACGACTGCCCCGCCTGCAAAGCCACCGGCCCGTCCGCCAGGCGCCCGGTGCGGATCTTCGGTCCCTGCAAATCCTGCAGGATCGCCACCGGCCGATTCATTTCTTTTGAGAGACGGCGAATATCGGCAACGACTTCCGCGTGCTCAGCGTGCGCGCCGTGGGAAAAGTTGAGGCGGGCCACATCCATGCCTGCCTCGATAAGCTCGCGCAGACGCTGCCTGCTCGCCGGACCGATGGTGCAAACGATTTTGGCACGCCGTTCCATCATAAAGACACCTTTTTTCGCTTATACCAACTCACTGACTTGTGGACTGCCAGCGGATGAAAACAGTTTCACGACCTACAAAAATAGGGCACGGTGTCTTGAGCCACTCATCGTCAACTTGCTACCAATTCGGTGAGACATTGAAGAGTAGCAAAGGTCGACTTCTCTGTTCGAGCCCTCCGCAAAGCCACAGACTCAAGTGGCTTATCCCTCAGCGCAGCAAAAGCAGTTTTCGCGTCATTAGCTTAGGACCAACCGAAAGCTTGACCAGATATACTCCACTCGCAGCATTGGCACCGGATTCTATTTTGCCATCCCAGCCGATCTCATAGGTTGCCGCAGTCTGATGCTCCGATACCAGTGCGCGAATTCGTTGACCAACAAGGTTGTAAATATCGAGACGAACTCGACCATCCTGCGCCAAGGCGTAGCGAATATTGCGCGAGCTATTAAAAGGGTTGGGCCAAGTCGGATACAATGCAAAGATTGGCGAACGCCCCAACTCAATAGCCACCGCTGTATCCTGGGCTTGGTCTTCACCGAGGCTTAGATCCAATGCGCCGGCGCCGCTCAGTTCAAATGCTGCCGCCGTAGGAGACTCTTCTATTTTGATGCCTGAATGCCGCAATTGTTCTACGGTTTGGCCAAGTTTCATCGACAAAAAATATCCGCTGTCGCTACCGCGCACATAGCCGGAAGCAGCCCGGCCTTCTATCGCCAAGCTCAGTTCAATCTCGGCGTCCGCCTCGACCAACACTTTGCCATTTAGCTTTATATAGCTGCCGCCGTGCAATGCCAGCGCCCGCAGCCGCCCCTTAACGAACCGGGCAAAGCCCATTCGAGCATCGCTGACAATCACCCCCGACTCCGCCTCGATTGCGATCTGGTCGGCTAACCGCTCTCGTATCCAGACCTGATCGCGCCAGAGTTTTGTAGCAACCTCAACGGCCTGCCCGCCACTACTAGCCAGTGTTTGTAACAAAGGCTCTGGCTCGTTTAATCCCCGCGGAAAAAGAATCGTCAGGAAATCAGCCGTTTTCGCTATCGTCTCAACGCGAAAAACCGTATGGGTCAGTTCCTGTGCGTATGCAAACGAATGCACGGTATCACGCTCGGAAAAATTGCGGTCCGCTACTTCAGCCTGATAAGCTAACAACTCACCCCGATCGCGCGTCCACCGGGCTAGAGCCCCCTGACGCTTATAACTACCACCGCTGGTCCCGCCACCGTTGCCGTGTAGACGCCATTCGTAGAGGTTTTCCTCCTCTGATGACAGCATATCGGCCACCGCGAAATATTGTTTGCCGGCAAATAGCACCCGCCGCTGTATATCGGTATTGCCATAGCGGGCCGTTACGGTGCCGCTGTCCATGAATTTAGTCGAATAAAAATTCTCTAAAAAAGCATCATTCCCTCCACCGAGCGCTATATCGCCAACCATAAACAGAGGGGGTCCTTCACCATTGATAAGTACTAAATTGTGATTTCTGCCCGAATTAACCTTGTGATGATTTGGATAATTGATATAACCTGCATCCAATGCCAGCATCTCTCCCTTGGCGTATAGAATAAAACTGGTCTCGTCTGGATGCTCATGGCCTGCGCCTCGAGCTCTAGCACGTCCATGTTCACCGCGCATCAGCATGTAGGTGGCCTGTTCCGACCAGTCGCTGCGAAATACGGCATCGCCGGCTGCTGGCATAAAGACGGTCGGTGGCCAGTCAGGTGGTCTTGCGCTTACCCGATCATCGAAATAGGCAATCGCATCCATTTCGGAATACTTGCTGACATAGAGCCCCTTTTCGTTGTGCTCCCAATCCCATCTGTGCACGCCCCCTATGGGGTCGACAGCCGCAAGGTAGTGTCCGTAGAAATCTTCTATATGACCGTCCTCTATATTGGGTCGGCGGCCATTCGGCAGGCGCAGATTGAGTTGCCATAGGTGCATCTTGCGCAATTTTGCATCCGCAAAAAGATTGATACCCGTTTTTTCTTTTAAGGTCAGCAGATAGGGCATATACAGATCGGCTGCATAACGCGCATAAAACGGGCCTTCGGCAAAGCTGCCGTCCTCCGGCTCAATCTGAAAATCAAGCGCCCTAGTAACAACATCGATTGCTCTCCCCGCCCAGTCCTCTGGACCGCTGCCCCCGTAGCCTTCATGTTCCGCGAGTGCCCACGCTGCAAGCCCAAGGGCGCCATATACCCGCAGATGCCAGTTATCGAGGTGATCGGTAGCGTGTAGGCGATACTTCAAAGCACCGACCCCCACCTTAAGCCCCTCAAACAGCCGACCCGCTTCCTCTGCCAGACTGCCCCGTATCGCCGTCATCGCCTGCTCATCGCCAACGAGAAAAGGGTGCAGCATGTCATAGGCGGTAGCATATAACGCCACAACATCACCCTCTAGATGAGGTTCACCCATATCGCCACCACGAGGCGGGAATACAATCTCCTGCAACAACCGCACGCCCTCCGCGGCATAGTCCTCATTCCCTGTCATTGCAAAGGCAAAGCCAAGGCTCTTAGCTTGTCGGGCTTTCGCTCGGTCATTGTCATATACAGACGGTGCGGCATCAACCCGCGCCGAAATGGTACGCCACCAAGTGGCATACGGTTCGCGTTTGATGCGCTCCTGTAAAAGCGGAATATCACTGGCGTTAAAGAGCAATCCAGGATGCTGCTCCTGCGACAGCAGTTGTGCCGTGGCATTGCTTCCAAACGGCACAGCGACGAGCACCAGCACACGAAAAAGCATGCGCATCTTAATAACGAACACCTCTTTTGCCACGAGCATTCCGCAACGGAGACGGAAGCTGCTGCTGATCGTCCTCGGCCAAACACTCGTACAAACTGTTCTGGTAGACATACATCGAGTGATTGTCGAAATCCTTGAGTTCGAAAATATTGGCGTCTATGTTCTCAAGGTGATCGGGATTGATCTCGTAGCCCCCATCGCGATATAAGTAGACCAGCGAACCGATCGCGGCATATGGACTCAGCGTATCCGTGACCAACGTTCGGCTGAACACATAGGGGGGCTTGAGACGCGGAACAATATCGCCACTATGCACCACTCGGTATACCGGGCTACCATCTTTATTCAGGTTCAGCACCTCTTTTAAGTGTTGAGAAAAAATGGCATTGCCCACCTTTGGTTGTCCGAAAGTAAAGATACCAGATACTCGCGCGACTTCTTCGACGGCGAGTCTATAGCCCGTCAATAAAGCCAGCGAACCTCCGATACCGTGTCCCGCCAGCCAAACCTCTTTGCCATTTCCCAACCGGCCCAAATGCTTCGTCAAATCATCCCAAACGGCGTCGATCGCGGAGGCACATTCACTGTGTACTTTGACGTCCTCACCACCCCATCGGGACACATCTTCGAGCCCCATTTGCATGTATTTCCAAAGCGTATTGACTGCTGAGAATTGCTCTCCGGTCAATACGATTAAAATCATCGTCTCATTCGCCGCCATCAATAGGGTCGGATCGCCATTTTCATTTTCGATCTCGACGACCTGGTCGAAGTCATTCTCTGCCAATAGATCTTTCCCCGCGCCCATGGAAACTGCCATGGTGGCAACCGCACTCAAATAGGCGGTGCGCATATTGAAGTGGTCTGCTTTTCTATCGAATACCGAGAAATGACTCGGTTTCTTGGAATCATTGTCGGCATCGGTAACCCGAGAATCTCGGGCCCACACAGATGTTACCGACACTGCAATCACCCACAGCCCCACACACAGCTCAAATCTATTCATATTATGTCTCGATTCGTCGTTGAATAACGAGTATTACGACGCCAATATAATATCTGTACCCGCATAAATGATCGCGCGAATGCTTTCGACGTGGTGTAGTATCGCCGGAAATGCGTTGGCTACCAACCAGGACGAGTCAGACCATCCACCGTACAATTCGGCCAGCAAAATTGCAGCCACGCTCGCCTTAGCTCAGGCGATGTGCCTTCTTGTATACAGCACCGCCGCCACCATATCGCTCTCGGTCGTGAAGTCATTTAGATCGAGTATACCAGAGCCATCGTAATCGCGGCTGGTACTGGCGCCATTTAAGAGCAATGGAACCGGCGACCAATTGGTATATTGGCGGCTATCCAATTAGAGCCTGCTGATCCGTTCCATCGCCTCGTTGATCTTGTCGCGATGATTAAAGGCGGAGAGGCGGAAATACCCCTCGCCCGCCGCGCCAAAACCCGCCCCCGGCGTACCGACGACATGGGCCTCGTTGAGCAAGTAATCGAAGAAACCCCAACTATCGTGGCCCTCGGGTGTCTCCAGCCATAGATAGGGTGCGTGCTCACCGCCATAAATTGTAATACCGATCGCCCTCAACTTCTCGCGCATAATCGCCGCGTTTTCAAGGTAGAAGGCGATGATTTCCTGGATGGCTTGCCTGCCCGCCGGCGAGAAGGCCGCCGCCGCGCCGCGCTGCACCGGATAGGCGACGCCGTTAAACCTGGTCGAATGACGCCGGGCCCAGAGCCGGTGTAAGTCAACCTCTTCGCCCGAGGCCGCACGGCCCTTCAGCTCTTTGGGAACCACCGTATAACCGCAACGAATGCCGGTGAAACCGGCGTTCTTGGAAAAGCTGCGAAACTCGATGGCCACCTCGCGCGCGCCTTCGACCTCGTAGATCGAATGCGGAATCGACTCGTCGGTGATATAACCCTCGTAAGCCGCATCGAATAGAATAACGGCCTGTTCCTTCTTCGCGTAGGCGATCCACTCGGCCATCGCCTCGCGCGTCATCACCGTACCGGTTGGATTATTCGGCGAGCAGAGATAAATGATATCGACATGGCCTGTGGGGATCTTCGGCGTGAAGTTATTCGCGGCAGTGCAGGGCATATAGACCAGGCCCGCATACGAACCGTCTTCGTCGGCCTCACCCGTGCGCCCAGCCATCACGTTGGAATCGCAGTAGACCGGGTAAACCGGGTCGGTCAGCGCCACGACGCAGTCCTCGGCAAAGATCTCCTGCAAGTTGCCCGAATCGCACTTGGCCCCATCGGAGACGAAGATCTCGTCAATGCCGATATTGACCCCGCGTGCGGCGAAATCGTGCTCGGCGATGGCTTCGCGCAAAAACTCCTGCCCCTGATCCGGCGGGTAGCCCTGGAAGCTCTCGTCATGCGCCATTTCTTCGGTCGCCTCGATCATCGCGTCGACGATCGGCCGTGGGATGCCCTTGACCACGTCGCCGATCCCCAGGCGGATTACGTCGGCGGAAACGTTGGCCTCGACGAAGGCATTGACCCGACGAGAAATTTCGGGAAAGAGATAGCCGGCTTTGAGCTTTAGGTAATTGTCGTTGATGTGTGCCATGATATTTACTTTCTTCCTTGTCATTCAATGGATATGTGAGCGAAAGAATCTACTATAGTGCATACATAATTTCAAGCGGAGGGGAACGCACGATGGATATCAGCTTTATGACCAACGCCGGCGGCGACAACAATTGGAGCTTAGATGAATGCGCCCGTTGGGCCAAAGAACACGACTTCGATTGCATGCGCTTGGGCGATACGGGCGGCGCGATCGACTCGGACAAGATCCTGACGGAAGGCCCCGAAGAGGCGCTTGAAACGCTCAAAAAATATGATCTCTATCTCTCCTGTATCACCGCGCACCACAACCTGCTTGACGACGACAAGGAAAAAGCCCATAACGAGCAGGAGAAGCTGATCAAGGCCATCGAATCGGCCAGCGCGCTCTCCTGTCCGCTCATCATCACTAGCAGTGGTTCACCCGTGCGCAACGGCCAATTCTACGGCATGTTCTCCTCCGAACCGGGCAACCCCTCCGACCGCTCCGACGAATTGGTTGAGCGCTTCCAGGTAATGTTCGAGCCGGTCATCAAAGTCGCCGAGGACAAGGATATCAAGGTCACGCTTGACGTTGCGGTGCGCATGGGCCAGATCGGCTGCAATCCCGAAATGTGGGAAAAGATCCTCGACGCCGTGCCCTCCGACCACTTGGGGCTTTCTTGCGATCCCTCGCACTGGCTGTGGATGGGCATACTGCCGGCCGAAGACGTCATCCGTGACTTTGCCGGCAAATGGTATTTCGCCGATGTCAAGGACTGCGAGATCAGCGAGCGCATGTTGTACCGCCAAGGCATCATCGGCAACTGGTGGTGGCAATACCGGGTCCCCGGCCGCGGCCAACTCAATTGGAGCACCATCATCGGTGCGTTGTGGGAATCGGGCTACGATTATGTGTTATGCGTCGAAAACGAAGACCGCGGCTTCCCGGGTCTGGAGGGCTTCGCCTATGGCGGCAAACATCTGCGCGGGCTGCTACCGCCGAAGGATTCAGGCTTCAAACGCGAAGGCAAACACTGGAAGACCAGCGGCTGGGAGCGCAATAAATCCTGATCGTTCGCTCGCACTAGTCGGCTTGCCATTGCGCGCATTGCTACCTATTCTTAAAACACGGCGCAGCTAAAACGCCACAGCCGCAAAACGACCTTATACAAAAAAATTCTATGAATGCTCTATACCAACAGCAGCGACAGCGCAGCTACGATAATGCGCGGCGGAGATTTCTGCATTGGTAAATTGAGCAGAAAAAATCGACTTACACCCCGCTGCGAACACACTTCGTAGCGGGGTTTTTTATCGTTATAGTTTAAGCGACACAAGCGCTATCCGCGCCAAATGAGGAAACAATGAGCAACGA
>DQLG01000029.1 GCA_015660315.1 Candidatus Latescibacterota bacterium | reverse complement strand
CTTTGAATTAGGGGGTATATCGCTTGGTGCTCATGGGCTTTCCTCCTAGGGCTAATCGAACGCCAGAATTTGTCTACTAGACCGGGGAAAGTCCATCGAACGCCAGAATTTGTCTACTAGACCGGGGACACTCCAATGGACTCTTCGGAGTGTCCACTTTTCAGAGGATATTCACGCACATAATCGGCACAAACGCCCAAAACTGGCACAAAAAAGGGACTCACGCCGATTAGCCTCAATCGACGTAAGTCCCTTTTAATTTTGGTGCCGAGGGCCGGACTTGAACCGGCACGACCGTTAACGGTCAATGGATTTTAAGTCCACCGCGTCTACCAATTCCGCCACCCCGGCATAACCTAAAAACCGATATAAAAATGGAGGCGACGCCCGGAATCGAACCGGGGATAAGGGCTTTGCAGGCCCCTGCCTTACCACTTGGCCACGTCGCCTCGAAAAATCAGCTTATTGCAAACCGACCAAGAACATACAGGGCGTCTCAAATCCTGTCAACCTCCCCGGCGGCTTTCCCCCGTGCCAAGTTTTGCTATATTAAGCCAAGTAAAAGGGGAGGCTTTAAAGCATGCAGCAGTATCTAGACTTGGCCCACCATTGCCTCGATAATGGCGTGGCGAAAACCGACCGCACCGGCGTCGGCACCTTGGCCACTTTCGGCTATCAGATGCGTTTCGATCTCACCGACGGATTTCCCTGTCTCACCACCAAAGAGTTGCATCTGCGCTCGATTATCCGTGAACTATTGTGGTTTCTCAAAGGCGACACCAATATCGCCTATCTCCAAGAGAAAAAAGTCTCGATCTGGGACGAATGGGCCGACGAGAACGGCGACCTCGGCCCCGTCTACGGCAAACAGTGGCGCTCCTGGGCAACGCCCGACGGCAAGAGCATCGACCAGATCCAGAACGCCGTTGATCTCATCAAGACCGACCCTGATTCGCGCCGGATAATCGTCAACGCCTGGAATGTCGGCGAACTGAGCCAAATGGCGCTGACCCCCTGCCACTGCCTATTTCAGTTTTATGTCGCCGACGGCCGACTCTCCTGCCAACTCTACCAGCGCTCCTGTGATGTTGGGCTCGGTGTACCCTTTAATATCGCCAGCTATGCCCTGCTGACGATGATGATCGCCCAGGTCTGTGATTTGCGTCCGGGCGAATTCGTCTGGACCGGCGGCGATGTGCATGTCTACCAGAATCACGTCGACGCGCTGCGCGAACAGCTAACCCGCGAACCGCGAAACCTACCGATAATGACCATCAAAAACCGCGATCAGTCGATCTTCCACTTCCGCTACGACGACTTCAAGCTGCTCAACTACGATCCGCATCCCTCGATCGCGATGGAGATCGCGGTCTGAACGCGCCCATCACCGTCGCCGTCCAGGGGGAATTGGGCTCCAATAGCGCCCTCGCCGCCGCGTCCTATTTCGAGCAAGAGCGGATTTCCATCCAGCCCTGCCAAACCTTCGACGATCTCTTCGAAGCCGTCGATAAGGGCGAGGCGCAATACGGCATGGCGCCGATGGAAAACTCTCTCGCCGGCAGTATCCACGCCGTTTGGGAACTGCTCGCCGCCTACACGCCGTCTATTGCCGGGGAGATTTTTTACCACGTCCGCCATTGCCTGATTGGGCACCCCGAAGCCAAGCTGGAGGATATCCGCTACGTCTATTCCCACCCTCAGGCTTTGGCCCAGTGCAGCGCCTTCCTGCTCAACCTCGAGGACCTCGACCCCAACAATATCCTCGCAGAATACGATACTGCCGGGGCCGTCGAACTGGTCAAAAAATCAAATAAGAAAGATCGCGCGGCTATCGCCTCAAACGCGGCCTCCGACCTACATGAAATGCAGGTGCTCGCCAAAGAGATCCAAAGCCACGAACGCAATTACACCCGCTTCGCGGTGCTCGGTCCCCAGTCGAGCCCCGGCCAGCAAAACAAAACCTCACTCGTTTGCACCCTCGATCGTAGCGGGGCAGGTCTGAGTGAGGTCGTCGACGCCTTCACCAATCGAAAAATTGCCCTACACAAGGTCGAATCGCGTAAATTGGTCAACGAACCTTGGGCCTATCGCTTCTATCTGGAATGCCAGGGTGATGCAGAGGACGCAACCGTGGCAGCTGCGCTAGCTGATGTGCGAAACGCCGTGCGCGACTTGATTATCGTCGCCTCCTACCCCGCCGCACCGCGACTGCCCTAAACACAAAGGTCGCCAGCACCGTCGGGTTTTTGACCAACTTCTAATCGTCGGTTAAACTCCGCACCTGCGGACTCTCGTCGTCTATCGCCCAGGCCCCCACTTGCCCGTCACCGTCCAAATCCGCCCGCACCACCAGCCAAAAACCCGCTGCAGTAACCCGCGCCTCCCACTCGTAATCATCCATCCACCGCCAATCCAAGCCCTCGACCGGATCCGTCGGATCAAAGTAGCGCTTGTGTTCAGCAAAATGGGCCGTCTCGAGCAGATAAAGCTGTTCCAGGCCCGCCTCTAATTCGATCAGGCGCCGTTCTTCAGGCGTCAGACGCGATAAATACGCCGCCCCCAAGATCAATAGCACCATCATCAATAGCATCAGTTCGATCTGTTTATGCCAACGAAGCCACATAGCCCATCCTCCTCAACGACATCGAATCTGCACCTCTTCAACCTGCTGTCCGGATGTCAAATCCACCGACTCCCCATAACGGCCATAGGGCTCCGAAAGCACAAAGGGATCAAGCGACCCACTGTCGAGCACTCCATCGCCGTCGCGATCGACAAAAGCCCAAAGCACATAGCGCCCAGCCAACAGTTCATCCAGCGTAAAATTCCCTGCACTGTCAGCCCACGCCCCGTAAGTACGCCCACTTTCGCCCACAGCCTCAACGCGAACCGGCCCTGTCAATTCCGCCTGTACTTGCCCACGAATAACCGCCGTCGCCGGCCCGACGGTAATCGAGAGCGTCAAGGTACTGTCCGCCAGACCATGGCCCGCCAGATCGGCCAATAAACCAACTTGCCCGATTAGCCTATACGCGCCCGGTGCCAGTGGTTGCTCGGCGACAAAGCGCGCGCGATTCGGCGCTGACCACTGCCAGATCCCGGCGGGCGCCTGCGTCGAATCACTCATTTGCCAAAAATCGCGCAACGCCACCGGTCGCATCGCCTCGGAAAAAAGTAAGTCCAACGTATCCCCCGGCGCCTTTTGCGCGCCTATCGGCGCAATAACCGAAGGCGGCTTGGTATCCGGCCGCGCATTGCCGCCTATCGGCTCGTGCCACGGAATCGGCACACCTGCTACCACCAACCGCCGCACCGTATAAGTCCGTCCCGGCTCCTGGGTCTGCGTCTCGATATAAATCTTCTCCGCCGCGTCCGGCGCCGCGTAGACCGCCTCGACCGCCAGCCCTTCGATCTGCACCTCCATCATCGCCGGATCCACGGCCTCGGAAAAGAGCAAAAGAAGGCGATTCTCGTGCACCGCCTGAACCCGCTTAAGCTCGGGGGTTTTCGCCACCAAACGCGCCAGCGCCAGATCTCCCGCTAACGCCACAACTTCTCCCACTTCCACATCCGCCGCCGGCAGTGCCAGCCACTCCTCTTCATCGGGTAGCGCGTTGCGATTGCCATCGATAAAGGCCACTACCCGATATCGCCCCTGCGCCAGACGAGTGAACTCGTAGGCCCCGTCGACATCGCTTTGAATCTTATAAGACGGCTCATCGAAACCGATCCGCCCAGCGAAAATCCCTAGATCATAGGCCCAGACATGCGCCCTGGCCGCTGGCTGGTGTGCGTTATAGACCCGCCCGTGCACCAGTCCCTGATCGAGCTTAGCCCCCGTGGCAAAAGCCAATGTGAAAGATTGCTCGAGCGAATTGCCACGCAGATCGCGCGCGCCGGTGCCCACGGTCAGCACATAAGTGCGATCCGTCGCCAAGGGCATCTCGACCCGGAGCTTCGCACCATTCCACTTAAGTCGTTGCGGTCCAGTCGGCGAAACAAAGAACGCTTCCTCAGTCCGCTCGCGGTCCATCATCTCGCTAAAGACAATCTCCACCACATCGTCCCGTTCCACCTGTAACGCATCGGCCAGAGGATAATGCGATACGATATGTGGCGCCGTCTTGTCTAGCGGGCCGCCGACAGGCGTTCCTACTTTGGCACAACCCGACAAAACACAGATCGCCAGCACTACAAAAAGACCTAGATACGAACGCACATACAAAGAGGGAAATACAGGCAAGATACTAATCGGAGCCGTGAGGATGGGCCTTGGCGTAAATCGCCTGTAGGCGCTCTATACTGACATCGGTGTAGACCTGCGTCGTCGTCAATATCGCATGACCTAACAACTCTTTGACGGCCACCAAATCGGCGCCGGCATCGAGCAAGTGAGTGGCGAAAGAATGGCGTAACAGATGCGGACTTAGCGAATCGCCTTCTGAGACCGCGCTCAGATAGCGCTCGACGACGCGTTGCACCGTGCGCCGACTCAATCTTTTGCCGCGCCCGTTGAGAAAGAGCGCGCCGACATCGACCTGCGCCATATCAACTTCGAGCAAGACCTCGGCGCGGCGTTGCAAATAAACCTTGAGCGCCTCTTGCGCCTTGGCGCCCACAGGAGCGATGCGCTCCCTGCGCCCCTTGCCCAACACCTTGATCACGCCCTCGTCCAGATCCAGAGACGAGAGATTGAGCGCCACCAATTCGCCAAGGCGGATGCCGCCACCGTAAAAGACTTCGAGGATCGCCCGGTCCCGCACGCCGCTAAAACGCTCAGAAGACGGAGCCTCGACTGCTTCAGCAACTTGATCTACGGGTAGGTGGCGTGGCAACGAGCGCTCGACAAGGGGAGACGCCACCGCGCTAGCGGGATTTGCGGCAAGCCCTTTTTCGCGACAGAGATAGCGAAAAAGCGAACGCAACGCCGCCAGTTTACGGGCGACGCTGCTGGCTTTGAGTCCCTTCTCCTCCAAGTCGGTGACGAAGGCTGCGACTTGCTCGCGCTGAACAGCCCTCAGCGGCAAATGCAGTTCCTCTACCCGCGGGTAGAGGAACCGGACAAATTGCTGGAGGTCACAGCGATAGGAATTCAGTGTGTGCTCGGCGTAGTTTCGCTCTTTGTGCAGATAATCAAGGAAGAGGGCTATGCCCTCTTCGAGACTCGACCCGCCGTGCAGGGATTTTTCTGGTAATGAGGCCATAGAACAAGGCGCTCCGCGATACGCTTTGGCCGGGGAGGCGCTCAGGAAGCGCTTAGGCCGCCTGAGCGTTTTTGTTCTTGTCGTCTTTGTCGTTCTCGTCGTCGTTTTCGCTATTTTCCGGTTCATTCTCGTGCTGAGTGTTGCAAATCCGGCAATAGAGATTCGCCGAACCCGAGCGGCTGCTCTTCTCGTAAAGCAAAGCGGCATCACAATGATCGCACTTGCGGTCTACCGGGCGATCCCAACTGGCGAACTTGCAACTCGGATAGTTATTACAGCCAAAGAAGACTTTGCCCTTGCGGGACTGCTTCTCGACCAACGCGCCGCCGCAGTCATCCTCCGGACATTTTATCCCTAAGAAATAGGGTTTGACCGTTTTGCAGTCTGGATAGCCACTGCAGGCGAGAAAACGACCGTAGCGACCGGTTTTTACCACCATCGGCGACTGGCACTGGTCGCAGACCTCATCAGTCTCGACCGTGTCCTGCTCTTCTAGAGGCTTGGTGTTTTTGCACTCGGGATACCCTGGGCAAGCGAGAAAACGACCGTTGCGCCCCCACTTGATAACCATCATGCGCTCGCATTCTTCGCACTGTATGTCCGACTCCTCTTGCAGCGCGAGCTTGAGCTCTTTGCGACGTTCGTTGGCACCGGCTAGATTATCTTTCCACGAATTATAGAACTGCTCTACCGTCGCCACCCAATTGTCATCGCCCTCCTCGACCCGATCGAGCTTATCCTCCATATTGGCCGTGAAATCCACACTAAAGAGATCCGGAAAGGTATCAACCAATAGCTTGTTGACGGTCTGACCGCGCTCGGTGGCCTCAAAGTAGCGATTATCGACTTTCTCGACATATTCGCGGTCGATTATAGTGGTAATGATCTGCGCATAAGTCGAAGGACGGCCAATGCCCTGAGCCTCCAATTCCTTGACCAACGACGCCTCGGTAAAACGCGGCGGCGGCTTGGTGAAGTGCTGCTCGGGGTCGACCTCTTTCAGTTCGAGCGCCTCGCCCTGGGAGATGTCGTCGGGGACGCCCTCCGGTTTTTCCTCGTCGTCCTCGTCCTTACTCTCGCTATAGAGCAGGGTAAAACCCGGGAACTTGACGATATTGCCGGTAGCGCGCATCAGATAAGGGCCCGCTTCGATATTGACCGTGGTGATACTAAGCACCTGCGGCTTCATCTGCGAAGCCACAAAGCGCTTCCATATCAGCTCATATACCTTCGCCTGGTCCTGCGACAGCAATTCTTTGAGCTTGTCGGGATGCAGTGCCACTGATGTAGGGCGAATGGCCTCATGCGCATCTTGGGCGGTTTTTTTGGTCTTATACTGATTGGGCTCGTCGGGCACGTAATCGGTCCCATAGAGCTCACCAACCTGTTGGCGCACCTCGGCAATCGCCTCCTCCGCGACTCGCACCGAGTCAGTACGCATATAGGTGATCAACCCCCGCGTTTCCCCCTCAAGCTCAATGCCCTCATAGAGCTGCTGGGCTACGGCCATAGTGCGCTTGACCGAAAAGCGCAACCGACGGGCGCACTCCTGCTGTAGAGTGCTCGTAGTAAAGGGCGGCGCCGGACGACGCAGTTGGTCGCGCTTCTTAACCTCTTTGACCGCAATGGTTTGCGTCCTGAGATCAGCGACAATGGCATTGGTCTGCTCTTGATTGGTGATCTCTAGTTTTTCGCCGTCTTTGAACAGCAAACGAGCGCGAAATGGATCGGCCCCGGACCGCCCCAAAAGCGTCTCTATCGACCAATATTCCTGCGGCTCGAAAGCCTCGATCTCCCGATCTCTTTCGCAGATTAACCGCACCGCCACCGATTGCACCCTGCCGGCGGAGAGCCCCGAGTGGATGACTTTCCACAACAGCGGGCTAATCTCGTAGCCGACCAAGCGATCGAGCACTCGCCGAGCCTGTTGCGCATTGACCTTCTGCAAATCGAGTTCACCCGATTGCTCAAGCGATGCGCGTACGGCCTTTGGCGTGATCTGGTTGAAGTGCATCCGTTTAATTTCGGCGTCTTTGCGGGCGATCGCATGCGCCACGTGCCAGGCAATGGCCTCGCCTTCGCGATCGGGGTCAGTGGCCAGGTAAATGGTGTCGGCACCCTGGGCGGCTTTGCGCAGTTCGCCGAGAATCTTGCCCTTACCGCGAATCGTGACATAGCGGGGCTTAAAGCCATTTTCAATATCGATGCCCAACTCTTTGGGCGGCAGATCCCGCACGTGGCCCATGCAGGATTTTACCACGTAATCTTTGCCCAATATTTTATTTATCGTTTTGGCTTTGGTCGGCGATTCGACGACCACCAGTGACTTGCCCATGTCTTCCTCGGTATATAGGATACTTATATAATAGGTTTAAGTTGCTGTATTTGACCAATATATGGACGACCCTCGACTATTGCAAGGCACTCTCTTGACAAATCAATGCCATAATCCTTTTGTAGTATCTTCGATACTACACTTCATCTTTTTGAGGAAAGTTCCTTGGTCCATCGCAAAAAAACAAGCGAAATAGAGCAAATTACCGCTAGCAGCCAGATCGTTTTTGCTGTGCAGCAGAAGCTCGAAGCCCTTATCGCGCCCGGCATCAGCACGCTCGGACTGGACGAGATCGCCGAATCCGAAATACGCGCTATGGGGGCAGTACCCGCCTTTAAGGGGTATCACGGATTCCCCTTTTCCATTTGCGCTTCGGTAAACGCCTCGATCGTACACGGATTCCCCGACGAGACGCCGCTGCAAGAGGGCGATATCGCCTGCATTGACGTCGGTACCCTACTCGACGGCTACTATGGCGACGGCGCTTTTACCATTGGTGTCGGTACAATAAGCGCAGAGGCTCAGCATCTTATCGACGGCACTCTGGCCTGCCTTGAACTCGGCATTGCCCAAGCCGTGCCCGGTGGACGCCTCTCCGATATCTCCCACGCCATCCAAAGCCACGCCGACGAGCAAGGCCTGGCCATTATCCGCGAATACGGCGGACACGGCATCGGGCGCTCCTTGCACGAGTCGCCCCACATCAATAACTATGGACCACCTGGCAAAGGTCCAAAGCTCAAACCCGGCCATGTGTTCTGCATTGAGCCCATTCTCTGCCTTGGTAATCCCGAAGTCGAGCATCTGGACGACGGCTGGACGACCTTGACCCGCGACCGCTCGCTCGCCGCCCACTCCGAGCACACTATCGCCATCACCGAAGATGGTCCCCTGATCCTGACCTTGCCGATCCCCGCGCTGGCATGAAGGTCACCTTTCTAGGCACAGGCACATCAATCGGTGTCCCGCGCATCGGCTGCCATTGCCCAGTATGCACTTCCGACGATCGCAAAAACAAACGGCTACGCTGCGCTCTGCACCTCGAACACCAAGACCACTCCCTGCTCGTCGACACCGGCCCAGACCTCAGGACCCAAGCCCTGCGCTATAATATAGACCGAGTCGACGGTGTGCTCTTCACCCATGGCCATGCCGACCACCTACACGGCCTCGACGATGTGCGCTGTTACTGTTTTGATCGCGAAGGGCCGCTGCCCTGTTACGCCGACCAACACACGATCGAACGCATCGAACGCGTGTTCGACTATGCCTTCAACAAAAATGCCCCCAGCACGACCCCACAAATCAGCTTGCACCTCATCGAAGGCCCATTCACCTTCTGCGGCCTCGACATCGAACCGCTTATCGTCTACCACGGCCAAGCCCCGGTATTGGCCTTCCGTATCGGCGACTTCGCCTATGTAACCGACACTAACCGCATCCCCGTCGAGACGATAGACCGGCTGCAGGGTTTAGATGTTCTAGTCCTTGACGCGCTGCGCTACAAAGAACACCCCACCCACTTCAATGTCGAGCAGGCCCTGGAAATTGTCGCCGCACTCAAACCCGCACAAACCTACTTCACCCATATGGCCCACGACTTGGATCATCACAAAACCAACGCCGAATTGCCTGATGGTGTTGAGTTAGCATATGACGGGCTCGTACTAGAGTTAAGGTAGGTCTGCGCAGTTGCCGGTCCGTTTGCAGGTGCGTCTCCGTGTATCTTTAGGTCCCTTAGTCTTCGCACTTCCCCCTGCACTTTCCACCCGTTCTTTTTACCCCGCCACCGCAACGTCAGATGTAGCCCACCCTACGGCGTAGACAAAAAAACGAGGATGCCATCAGTTTCCCGATGACACCCTCGCCTCTGCCTGTTTTTTTCGTTAAACCGTCAGCTCAGCACTTAGACCATCCGCAGTGCTTACACATCAGGCAGCTATTCTCATGCGCTACAGTCGAACCACACTCTGGACATGTGGTCATCGTTTTCGATCCGCTGCTCTGGACGAAACTGGGCGGCGGCGTTTCCTGCAAAGAGACCGCAGCCGCCCCCTCTTCGACTATCTGTGGACCTTGGCCCGCGTTCCGCTGCACGTAGCGTTCAATCGCCTTACCGATCGCATCGGGCGTTGACAGGATCAACTCACCGTTCTCCCATACCGGATTCGGACCGGAAATACCCTTCAACTCCCGGATAAGTTCCTGGGGATCGACTCCTGAACGCAGGGCCATCGAAATTAACCGGCTGATCGCCTCCGATTGCGCGGCGGCATTTCCTCCAGCCTTGCCAATAGTACTAAAGACCTCGCAGATCCCATGCTCATCCTCATTGATCGTGACGTAAATCTTGCCCTCGCCGGTATTGATGCGCTCGGTGATCCCCGTAGTGACGGCCGGCCGTTGGCGCGGATGGAAACCGGCCGCGGCGATCTGGCCGGGCGTCGCCGGGGCGCTTACAGCCTCTTCTGCCTTCTCGGCCTGGGCATCGGTCTGCAAAATACCCTCACGACTGCCTTCGCGGTAGACTGTAATCCCTTTGAGCCCCTCTTTATACGCCGTGATATAGATATCAGCGACCGTCTCAACATCGATATCCTCGGCCAGGTTGATCGTCGAGGATATACTGCTGTCGGTGTACTTCTGGATCACGCCCTGCATCTTGACGCGGAAGTAGGGGTCGATATCGTGCGAAGTTACGACATAATCGGGGAGATTCTCGTCATCGCCGAAGACGCGTTGCACCAATGGATGATACACTTTATACTCGCGGAAGTTCTCGCCGTCGGCCTGTTTGACGCGGCGAGTGTAACTGGTGCAGAAGATCGGTTCGATACCCGACGTGGTCTGCGCGACGATCGACCCCGTGCCCACCGGCGGCATCGTAATCAGGGTGCAATTCCGCAGACCGTGATCTTTGACCTTTTTCTGCAGCGATTTTGGCAGGCTTTGGATAAACTTACTCTGTTTGACACCCGCCCAATCGAAAAGCGGGAAAGCGCCTTTTTCCTTGGCAAGTTCAACCGAAGTCTCATATGCATTGTGGCAGATCGTGGCCATTATCTTTTCGATCGACTCCAGTGCCTCCCCCGAGTCGTATCTTTGCTTCATCAGGACAAACGCATCGGCCATACCGGTGATGCCTAAGCCAACCCGGCGATCAGAGGCAACAGCCTCTTCAATCTTAGGCATGGCGTGGTTGTCCATATTGTATTCGATCACATTATCCAAAAAGCGGGTCGCGATCTTTGTAGCCTCGGCCAAATCCTCATAGTCAAATGTGCCATCCTCGCCGACAAAGCTCATTAGATTGAGGTTACCCAAGTTGCAGGCCGTATACGAAGCCAACGGCTGTTCGCCACAGGGATTGGTACTGGTCAGCGGATTGACGTATTCGACATTGTGATACTCGCGCATCGTATCCCAGAAGATAATCCCGGGCTCGGCGCTGGAATGAGCGTTGGTAATGATTTTATTCCACAATTCGCGCGCCCGCACCGTGCGGAAAACCTCGCCCTCAAAACGCAAATCGAAGTCTGAGTCAGACATCACCGCTTGCATAAACTCATGGGTGACTAACACGCTGATATTGGCGTACTGCACCTTGGTGCGGTTGGCATCGTTCTTAATCGTAATAAAATCTTCGATATCGGGATGATCAACACGCAATGTCAGCATCAGAGCACCGCGGCGACCGGCCTGCGACACGGCATTGGTGCTCTCGGAGAGCAAGTTCATAAAGGCAGTGCAGCCCGGTGAGGCATCAACGGTGGCATTAACCGCAGCGCCCTTGGGACGGAGAATCGACAAATCGGTACCGACACCGCCGCCTGTGCGATAAACCATCGCCGATTCTCTTAAACAACGGTAAATACCTTCGAGGCTGTCTTCTTCGATCGGGACAACATAACAGTTCGACAAGGTCGGCTTGCGCTTAGCCTCGTCGCGGCCGGCACCGTGCATAACCCGGCCACCAGGGATAAATTTGAAGTCCATTAACAGTGAGAAAAATCGATCGTACCAGTATTGCGGGTCTTCTTCGACCGAAGCCATGGCCCGGGCGATGCGATCCCAAATATGCAATGGACCCGCTTCGCCTGGAGCCAAATACTTGCTGCGCAAAACATCAATGGCTAGATTATTGTCGCCATAATAAGTCTCAGCATCGGCCGCGCGGACCAAGAGGTCATCGTGACCGTTGCGCTTGAGTCCATGGCCTTCGAGCTGGGCCAGCAAATCTTCGAAGCGGTGCGTGACCGCCGGGTCTTTTTTAACGTGTTCAGACGCCATTACTGCCCTCCCTTTGAGCAAGCATAGCAAGGCCCGTCCGAGATGTGGGAGAACATCGCAGGGACTTGAGCTAACTAGGTGTTATATAGAGTTTAATTAAAACGGGGAGTGAACAAAAGTGCAGCTCCTAAAACACAGTATCTCAGGGGGCTGCACTTGTCCGACACAAGATGTTGTGTGTCCAAAGATAGGAACAACAAATGGCTTGTCAAGCGATTTTTTGTAATTCGATTACAACCCGCTAAAAAGAGCTATCTGCGACTTTAATTGCTAGTCAATTGCTCCAATTCGCGCATAATATCGCTCTTGTCTTTAAACTGTCGATAGACCGAGGCAAAGCGCACATAGGCCACATCGTTAAGCCCTCGTAAATGCTCCATAACGAGTTCACCGATCTGCTTGGCGGGGATTTCCTTCTCGTTGAGATTTCCCAACCCGGTCTCTACCGCATCGAGCAATTGCTCAATCTGTTCAGCCGAAATAGTCGTTTTATAACAGGCCAATTGAATTTTGTCGAGTAGTTTGACGCGGTCAAAAGGCTCGCGGCGACCGTCGGACTTAATAATCGAAAGCGGTACATTCTCGATATATTCATAGGTAGTGAAACGCTTACTGCAATTGAGACACTCGCGACGGCGGCGAATCGCCATCCCCTCGCGACACGAACGCGAATCCACGACGCGATCTTCTTCGTGATTACAATACGGACAGCGCATAAAACAATCCTCCCACCAGGGGTTATTCGGACTTATAGCATCGATGTGGGGGAAAAAGGGAGGTAGGGGGACCTACGTAATGCACTTTTAGGATAATAAAAACAGCAAGATATGGCAACCGCTTTCTAGTTGAGCTTAAAGGTGAAGGGCAAGCTAACCCACACCTTTACCGGCTTATCGTTCTGTATCGCCGGTTCGAATTCCCAGTTTTGTGCAGCTGCTTTAGCCACTTCGTGAAAAACATCAGGCCCGGTGATTTTACCGATCTGCTCAACCTTGCCGTCCTTGCCGATCAGCGCGGTGACAAAGACCTTACCGGTAATATTGGCCTTGCGGGCAATATCCGGATATTCGGGTATCGCTCGCTTCGTCGGAATAGGCTGTTTTTCGACACGCCACAACTCGACAATCTCTTCCTCCTCCAACTCAACCTCTTCAAACAAATCCTCCAAGGGCGGCGGCGGCGCTAAATCGTCGAGATCGAGATCCAAGTCGGTATCCTCAATCGTCACATCATCGGGCAAATCTGGATCATCCGTGGCAATCGGCACCACTGGCCGAGCCGGCGGCGGCGGCCGCCGTTCCTGCTTGGTCTCGGGAATCTCCTCGAGTTGGATAATTACCGGATCTTCAGACTTGACATAAGCATCGGCTTCAAAGCTGGGAAAAACACCGAAGAGCGCCGCCTGCAACAAAATGGAAATCCCCGTGCAGGTCCAAAAGGTCTTCCGATAGGTCAACCGCAGATTGGCTTCGGGCTGTTTGCCGCGGATCATTGATCCAACTCCCGCTTGGTGGAAAAATTAACCCGCAAGGCCTCGACTTTGCGCAACTCTTCCATAACATCGGAAATAACCCCGAACTCGGAGTCTTTGTCGCCGCGCAGCGAAATGATCAGCCGGGGATTGACTGTCATGTGCCGATGCACCACTTTGCCGACCTCCGCCAACGGGATATTGCGGTCTTCGATACTGACGATCCCCTCACTGCTGACCCAGACCTGCAATACATTGCGGCGACTTTCTAGCTTTTCGATCTTTTCGGCTTCGGGCAGTTCTACCGGCACGCCGCGATAGCGAACAAAAACGGTCGAAACCATGAAGAACACGAGCAGTAGAAAGGAGATATCGGCCATCGAGGCCGTGGGTATCGCGCTGCCCACTTTGGCTTTGCGGGTGAATTTCACGGTTTATTCTTCCGGGTTGGCGATCGAGATCTTAGTGGAACCGGCCAGTTTCAATTCGTCGAGCACATCGACGAAAGAGCGGTAAGTAGCCCCGCGCTCGGCCTTGAGCGAGATGATCAATTTGTCGTTTTCCCGCAAACGGCCCGCAATCCGGGTCTTGAACTCGGCGAAGGGCACGGGGGTCAACTGGTCATTCTCAAAAAAAGCGACTTGGTCGCGCGCGTTAATCCACACATTGAGGATATTCTTGCTCTTGACCTCCTTGGTCTCGCCCACTGGCGGCAGATGCAACGAAAGCCCTTTGTCTTGGTTCATGGTCGTCGTGACCAAGAAGAATACAATGAGCAAAAAGGCGATATCCGCCATCGAGGCCGTGGGTATCTCGGGCGAAACCCGGCTCGCGCGCTTCTTGATCACACCTAGACTCCCCGATGCTCGCGCTCGGCCAGCAAATCGATAAAGGCGGCCGTCTGCTCGGTCATGTCGGCGATAATCTTGTCGATGCGATTGGCAAAGAAATTATAACAAAACTGGATCACAATACCGACAATCAGACCTGCGGCCGTGGTAATCAGAGCCTCGGAAATACCGCCGGCGACCATCGAAGGTTCGACATCGCCGGCTTCCTTAATAGCCTGGAAGGCGTTGATCATACCACTCACCGTACCCAAAAAGCCGATCATCGGCGCCAAGTTGGCCACGGTTGAGAGCCAGACCATACCCCGTTCGAGGAAAGCCATCTCCACTGCACCAGAATTGTCGACCGCCTTTTCCACATGCTCAAGACCGCGATCAAGGCGCAAGAGCCCCGCGTGAATAACCGAAGCTACCGGCCCGGGGGTTTCAGAACAGAGTTGGGCGGCCTTGTCCGGCCCACCGCTCTCAATAGCCTCTTCTAAATTCTTAAAAAAACTCTCAGCGTCAATCGCCGCCCGCGACAAGTTGTACAGGCGCTCAATGGCCACGCCGATGCCCAGAATCAGCAGAATGAGCAAGGGGTACATAGCCCATCCGCCGTCATTGAAAAGCTCGACCATTTTCTTTCCTCGTAATTTGGTTAGGACCCGATATAGAATCGGGACAATTCTTTAGTCCTAGTTTTGATCCTCTTGAGATTCTCCACCGCCGAAAAACTCGCGCTTTAGTTTCTCTTCTTCGGTCTCTGGAGGCCGAAGTTGCCAGATGCGCTGTTGCGCAACCTTTTCCCAAACCGGGTTGCTTTTGGCTTTTTCGAAGGCGGCGATAGCACCTTCCTCATCGCCTTGGTCCACGAGCATCTCGCCCTTCAGCAAGAGCAGGTTCCCATTTACAGGATCCTCCCCCAGGCCTTGTTTTAGCCTAGTCTTCGCCGCAGTCGCCTCGTCGCGGCTGAGGTGCCACTGGACCAACAATGCAACGCTTTCCAAATCCTTGGGATTGGCCTCAACCATGCCAATAAGCCCCTTAAAGCGCATGGATTCGTCGTTCCGTTCAGTCGCAATCGTGGTGATGCGATTATAGTAAGAGTATGCGCTCTGCGAATCTACCTTTGCCAATTCCAGTAATGAAGTATAGGCACCCTGCACATCATCGGTCTGTAACTGCAATTCGACGATGCTCTCTAATTCACCGATTTGTCCCTCACCCCCTCCACCCCGATCCACTAAACGACGACGCCATGCCAGCGCCTGCCCAGTGTGCCCCAATTCCTCGTGCAAACTGGCGAGCATCGTAAAAAGTTCGGTGAGTCCGGTATCCGCATCAGCCGCAACCAACTGCTCGTAGTGAGTGATCGCGCGGGCACTTTGGCCTTTACGGCGGTAGAGATCGGCCAGCTTGCGCCGATAATCGGCGGCAGCCGGTTTTTTGAGCAATACGCGCTCCAAGCTCAACGCGGCCGAATCAACCGCGCCAACGGCCCGATAAACCGCGTAGAGGCGCAGATTCGAATTGAGATGTAGCGAATCGATCGCCACCGCCCGAGCCAAAGCCGTCCGCGCCCCGGCGAAATCCCTTTTGCGATAGTACATATCGCCGAGAAAAAAAGCCGCTTTTAGATCTTGCGGGCTGTACTGCAAAAGAGTGGTATAATAATGGATAGCCTCGTCGTACTCTTTTTTTTCCCGGGAGATCTTCGCCAGAAATTTATATTTGCGGACCGAGTCAGCCATAGAAGCTTCCTCCGCCCTAGCGTCGGCGAGCAGCATAAACATGCAAACTGCTAGCCCCAGCACGCGCATCGTTTTATATTTCACCGAGGCAATCCATAATATCGGTTAGTCACCTGCATCATAAGAGTTTGCATAGATTCGCGTAAGAATTTGTTAATATGCACTTATTGAGGGGTCGGTGCAACTTCCAACAGCCCTTTAGCATAGTTGAAAGCCAAGCAAATCAAGACCTCAGTTGTTACCGCCATGAGACGATTTAGTTACATCAAAGGGACCTAGCAAGATTCCTGCTAAGACAACAGAATAGAGCGAAGACTCCAAGGGCATTTAAATCGCCAAATTAGTTATATTAGGGTATAGCTAAGGACAATCGCCATTTATTCTGCGGTTTAATCTCCAAGCCCATCGCTTGAAGCGATGAATACTCCGCGAGCAAAAATAAACGCGATGCTCGATTCGCTTTTTATTTTTTGTCTAAATAACAACACTTAAGCCGAAGAAATTGTTCCTTTTGGTGTCTATCTCATAAGACAGCTATGGCAAATACAAATCAACTAAGCCTTTACGACGACCGGGAAGCCGAGCGCATCCAGCAAGCGCTCAAGCGCGATGTCCAGGCTTTCCGCGATTTAGTCGTGCAATATCACCCCTTCGCCTATAGCATGGCCTACAAGATCTTAGACAACCCACAAGACGCCGAAGAGGTGGTCCAGGACGCCTTCGTCAAAATCTACCGCGCTTTAGAGAGCTTCCGCGGTGACGCCTCTTTTAAAACCTGGATCGCGCGCATCGTCTTGCGGCTCAGCTTAAATCGGCGTCGCGACCGGTCGCGGTCGGCATGGCACCGGTTGGGTTTGCACCTGCACAAGGACCCCGACGGCCACGGTCCAGCGTCCGGGGCACAAACGCCCGAGGCCGAATGCATCTCCCACGAGACCCAACAGCTCGTGCGCCAGTTGGTCGACGAACTGCCTGAACCCCTGCGCCAAGTCGTGGTGCTCAACAGCTTTGAGGATCTGTCTTACGAGGAAATTGCGCAAATTCTCGCCATCCCGCCGGGCACGGTTAGTTCGCGATTATATAGTGCCCGCAAAAAACTACTCGCGCGCCTGCGCCGCCAAGACCTGATCTGAACTACGGAGAATAAGAATGTCCCTGTTACCCTGGAAGAGACGCGACCTGCAACAACAGCTTTCCGCCTATCTAGACGGCGAATTGGACCCGCAAAAAGTCCCGGGCATGGGCGAAGACCTGGTCTTCGACCGCGACTTGCGAGACACACTGGCCGACTATGCGCACGCCGACGCGTTGGTCTCAGAGGCCCTTGCGCCGGAGACGCTGCCCGACGCGCGGGCCTTCGCCGACGCTTTGGTGGAGACTTTGCCCATCGCGCAAAAAAAACCAGTGCATTCCCGCCGAATCAAACCCGCCGTCTGGGCCTCGGTCGGCATCCTAGTCACCGCCGGAATCACCATCGCCGGACTCAAACGACGCGGCCTGGTCTAAAAGGAGTTTTTCTTGAACTGGTTCGAAAAAATGAAGACCGGACTTAAATCCCGGGTCAAACGCGAGATTCCCCAAGGCATCTGGATCAAGTGCAAAAAGTGCGGCCACTCCAACTACGAAATCGCCCTTGAGCGCAATCATTGGATCTGCCCCGAATGCACCTGGCACAATCCCATAGGACACCAGCAATACGTCAATCTCCTGATCGACGATGGCACCTTCAGCGAAACCGATGCCGCAGTTGCACCGATCGACCCGCTCAAATTCAAAGGGTACCGGGACAAGATCAAAGACGGGCGCCGCCAGAGCGAGAGCAAAGAATCGGTCCACACCGGCGTGGGCAGAATCGGTGGACATCCGGTAGCACTGGCGGTAATGGACACGCGTTTTATCATGGGGACCTTGGGCGGAGCGACCGGCGAGAAAATCTGCCGCCTCATCGACCGGGCCATCGC
Organism: Candidatus Latescibacterota bacterium; assembly: GCA_015660315.1. Classification (GTDB taxonomy): domain Bacteria; phylum Latescibacterota; class UBA2968; order UBA8231; family UBA8231. The sequence goes on along the minus strand of DQLG01000029.1, from coordinate 2,625 downwards.
CGAACGCCGCACGTTAATAATCGTCTGTCAATCGGGCGGAGCGCGCATGCAGGAAAGCGCCTTCTCGCTAATGCAGATGGCCCGCGTCAGTGGCAAGCTCAAACAACTATCACAAAACGGCCTGCTCTATATCGCGATACTCACCGATCCCACGTATGGCGGCGTCACAGCCAGCTTTGCCATGCTCGGCGATATCGCCTTGGCCGAACCCGGCGCGCGCATTGGTTTCGCGGGCCAAACCGTTATCCAACAGTTCCTCGGCGGCGACACCCCCCTGCCCGCGGGCTTTCAGGTGGCCGAGACCGTGCTCGAACACGGTTTTATCGATCGCATCGTCCCGCGCGATCGCATGGCGGCAGAATTGACGCGCCTGATCGCGCTTTTGGCCCCAGCAGGTGAGGCCCCGCGAGAAGCGGCGGGTTGACTACCCTCTATATAGATCCGAGTACAATCATTAGAAATTCTGCCCTAGGCTCAGCCAGGCGTCCGTCTGCTCACCGCCGATTCCCATGCCCATGCGGATCACGAAGTCAGCATCCCAAATAATCCGCATCCCCCCGCCCCCGCTCCTGTGCATCCCTGACAACCCGATCTGGTCCAGATCCGCCCAAACGCGGCCCACATCAAAAAACGCCATCCCCTGCCACTCAATATGCTGCCGGAAGAGCCGTATTTCGTAGATCTGATAGCGCAGCTCGGCGTTGGAGAAAAAGCGCACGTCGTCGGTAAAACGTTGGGTATCGAAACCGCGCAAAGAACCATTGCCGCCGAGCCCCTTGACCCGACGGCTGCCGCCGATTTCGCCATAGGCGTAGAGCGGGACCGAACCGCTGAGCACTTCCAGCACCGTGCGATGGGAGAAATTCCACCGACTCCCTAACGGGATATAGTAGGCGTTGGTCAAAGTGATGCGGCTAAAATCGATCTGCTCAAAAAATAGACCCAAGAGCGAGTTGCGCGCCGACTCATATGACCACTCCTGGTAAAAACCGCGGCGCGGGACAACCTCATCGTCCCGCGTATCCCACTGCAAGGTCGCGCTGGCGAAACCCGAAAAACCGTCTACCACCCCGTCGGGCGTCCCCTTCTCCAAATAAAAAGCCGCCGTCCCGCGTTGATCCACGTCAATGCGCTCCATACCAAAACCGACGGATATTGATGCTGACCCATAGATTTCGCGCAACAGACTCAGCAAAAACCGCGGATCCCTCTCCAAAACGTAATAATAGTAATTTGCATCCTTGAAATCGGGGCTTTTATCATTGACGAAATCCCGATTGAATTCGCTATTATTTCCCAAGCCATAATAGCGCGTGCGCAGAGTCCGCCCCCGGATAAACTCGAAACGCAATCCAAAACCCGTACCCGAAATACGCGGCACTTTCAGACGAAAGCGATTTTTGAGCTTGCCCGCCGAAGACCGGTGCACGTGCAAGGTCAGCTTATAGCGATAGGGACGGCGCCTGTAGTCCGCCAAGTGCAGACGGATGCCATAGTTCCAACCCGTATTGGGACTAAAAAAAATAAAGGGCAGCCCCGTAACACCATAGGGAATGCCCGCAACGGTGAACTGACGACGCTTGGACATCCAGCGCACCGCTTCAACCGTTTGTGCCGTCGCCGATCGCGGAGCTCTGGCCGTTAGAAGCGGAGACGGCGATCGACTGGCTGTCGAATCAGCGTGGACTTCCTGCTCCGCTCGTGCAACTCCGGTAACTAATAACACTGCGGCGCAAGTGCCATTTAACAATGGACGCCATATCAGCGTATGCACAAAACCTCTCCCAACAGCGGATTCAGACCCCGCGCTCAAAGCGCTGGCGATCCGCCGCTCCTATGGGCGCACCAAGCGAATAACGCAGCGGGGTAATCGCTATTTCTCCGCGCCCCATGGCCTCCATGTCGCTACCAACCTGGTCACCGACTACGCGCACCTGACAGCTATTATACGCAAATTGCGGCTCCGACGGATGCCGCGCAAAAATCGATCCGTACTCGGTATGGGCCATACCCGTCAGTCGTCGCGGGGACTCGCGCGAAGCGATCGCCGGTATATTCACCGTGACCATATCGGCTCCCTCTGGCAACCCACCCCGCAGCAATTCTACGACAATTTCCCCAGTAATCGCGGCAGCATCTTCGAGCAAGCCTGCAAGCGCTGGGTCTAACCGCCGTTCCCGCCGCCACAAGGCATAACCCTCTTTCGGCAATTCCAGTGAAAAAGCGGCCGACGGCACTCCGGAGAGAAAACCCTCCACCGCAGCGCCGATCGTACCGGAACTCAATGCGAACGAGCGACCGGCATTCGTACCCATATTAATGCCCGATACGAGCAGAGTCGGCTTTTCAGGGCTCAAGTTGTGAATGCCGATATTCGCGCAGTCGGCCGGATAACCCGCCAACGTCTGAATCGCAAACCCCTCGCGCTCGATCTCAACATGGGCCAATGGCTCAAATCGGCTCACTATCTTGCTAGTCCAACTGCACTCCGTGGCCGGCACGACGGTACACACCTCGGCCGACCCCGATAATTCCCGCAATAGCGGGACTAATATCGGCGAATCGGCACCATCATCGTTCGTCAACAAGATCTGAGCTTTCGCGCTGGTCAAAGAGCACTCCTTT
>DQLG01000467.1 GCA_015660315.1 Candidatus Latescibacterota bacterium | reverse complement strand
GTGCACCAAATCCTGCTGCAAGGCGACTACCGGCACGGTCGTCAAATCTTCCGCAGTGATAAAACAATCGCGCCCAGTATCATTTAGCTGATGAACGAGCGCATAGTTGGCCAGGGCCTTTATCAGCCCTTTGCAGGATTTGGACGAGACGCCGGTATAGCCCAGTTCCAGCGCCTGGCGAAAAGTTTCCAGCGTTTCATCCGACTCGTCGATCAACATCGGCCGCTTTGCCGCGAGTGCACGAATATCCCCGGCCAATCCGGCATCAAGTGAAATCGAACGGTCCAATGGTTGCTCTATATAGAGCATACGCCCGTAAAATACCGGCAAGTGTTGCTCGACCCGTTCGAGCAATACCGATAGTTCCCCCGCGTCGTTATACTGTTCGTTGCCATCAAGACTAATGTGATAGCCGAACGAACCTTCGTGCAATAAATCCGCAATATCTCGCAAACGCTCAAAATCAGCCGCGGGATCGCCGCCGATCTTGATTTTCAAATAGCGCACCCCCTGTCCGTAAACATATTCCTGCAACGACTGCGGCAAGCCATCGTGCAAAAGATCATCGTCCGCAATATCGGCGGTGCGAATCGGGTCGACCAAGCCAACAGTGTGGCGAATATGCAATGAGCGCAATGGCGTCGAAGGCAGTACATCCGACAATTCGATACCCGCCAATTCGGGATGAATCTGTGCAAGATCCAATGCCAGCACATTGTCTTGCAACAATGAGAAATAGGGTCGATCGAGCGCGACACCCAAGCCGTCGATCAGTGCGCGTTCCATCAGTGCACCGCCATTGGACGCCAATAGCGGATCGACTCCCTGTGCCAAACCCCAAGCCCGCCCGGCCTCATAGCCCGCGCGCCAAATAGCAAATGCGCTCTGACGGCCGACTGCCCGATAAGCTTCACCGGCCGCATACGCACCTTCGACCAGATTGCGGATCCCTTCGGCGACCGTCTTGTTCGGATCCTTGTCGAACCAGCGCGGTGCCAGCATATCCGCCGCCCACCCGCGAGCCTGGCGGCCATCGGCCAATTCGACATCCATCGCCACGTGCAACGCGGTTTGGCTATCGATAGTGACATTGCCGAATTTGAACGGCATGCGCATCGGCATTTCGCGCACATAAAATTGGATATCTTTAACGGTAATTTGCATGGGCAAAGTCTACTATATCGCGGGGTCCATTGCAAGCAAAAGAAAACCCCGGGGGAAACCCCGGGGCGACGATCAAACGAAAGGTGAATGCGCTCAGGGCGACGCCAATATCCGCCGTGCCTTCTGCAATTGTTCGGCTACCGCCTGCGGTCCCGTGCCGCCTTCGATATTGCGCAGCGAGAGCGAGCAGCGCACATCGAGCAGCGCGAGCGCATCCTCCCCGAATTGCTCGCTATGGGCTTGTAATTCTGCGAGGCTGAGATCGGTCAGCGCCCGCTTATTGGCAAGCGCGCCGGCCACTAAATTTCCAATCACGCGATGCGCATCGCGAAAGGGCATGCCTTGGTGGACGAGATAATCGGCGAGATCCGTAGCCAACGCCATCGAATCCACCTTCTTTTCCATCTGCTCGCCCCGCACCTGCATACTCTGCCAAGCCCCGGCGAAAACCTCCAGACAGATGTCCACCGTTTCCAACGCATCGAAAAGCGGCTCCTTGTCCTCCTGCATATCCTTCGAATAAGTCAGCGGCACCGCTTTCATCGTCGTCAGCAAGGCCACCAGACTGCCGTAGACCCGACCGGTCTTGCCACGCACCAGTTCCAACGAATCCGGGTTTTTCTTTTGCGGCATCATGCTCGAACCGGTAGAGAAGTGGTCGCTGAGTTCGACAAAACCGAACTCGGCCGAGGACCAGACGATCAAGTCCTCGCAAAAGCGGCTCAGATGCATCATTATAATGGATAACGAGGCTAGAGTCTCAAGCAAAAAATCGCGATCGCTAACCGCGTCGATACTATTGGGGGTCACCTGCGAAAAACCGAGTTCTCGCGCCAGGAAAGTGCGGTCGATCGCAAAGGTGCTACCGGCCAAGGCCCCCGAACCCAAGGGCATATAGTCAGCTCGTCGCCAAGTATCAGCAAGCCGCCCGCAATCGCGTTCGAGCATCCAAAACAGCGACAGCGCGTAATGCGCGAAGAGGACGGGTTGCGCTTGTTGCATATGAGTGTAGCCGGGCAGGACAACAGCCTCGTGCTGTTCGGCCGACGCGAGCAACACGCCCTGCAGTTGGCGGATACGGCCTTGTAGAGCTTCAATCGAGACCCGCAGATAGAGTCGCTCATCGAGATTAACCTGGTCGTTACGGCTGCGGCCGGTGTGCAGTTTACCACCGACAGGGCCGATCAATTCGGTTAGCCGCTTCTCCACCGCCATATGAATATCTTCAAGCGCGTCGGGCAATGGGCAATCAGGCGCTGAAAACTCCTGCAACACAGCCTCTAAACCACCTTCGATCTCGGCCAGCTCCGCCGCATCGAGCAAGTCGGCCCGGTGCAATGCCTTGGCATAGGCCTTGCTGCCCGCGATATCCACTTCCAAGAGCCTGCGATCAAAGCCAATCGAGGCGTTAAAATGCTCCATCAACGCATCGGGCGCTTCCTGGAAACGTCCCCCCCAGGGCGTTTCCACCTTGGCCATTAGACCCCCTGACGCAAGATTTCGTCGAAGACATCGACGACCTCGTCAATGCGGTCTTTCTCGACGATCAGGGGCGGCAGAAAACGCACCACATCAGCACCGGCGGTCGCCACCAAAATATCGCGCTCGCGAAATGCCGCCAGATAATCGGCGGCAGGCCGCTGAGTAACGGCCCCGGCAATCAATCCCCTACCCCTGACGCCAGATATGTGCTCGGGCCAGCGCTCCTGTAATTTTTCGAGGCGGCCGATCAGATATTCGCCTTTTTCACGCACCGTATCGATAAAGCCATCTTCGATCAACTTGCCGAAGACCACTACTGCCGCGGCGCAGGCCACGGGGTTGGCGCCAAAGGTCGCGGCGTGGTCCCCGGCCTGGATGGCGTCGGCTACTTTCTGCCGCAAGAGCGCGACGCCGATCGGCAGACCGCCGCCAAGAGCTTTGGCTAAGGTCATGATATCGGGTTCGACCCCATACTGTTGGTGGGCCCATAGCGAACCGAGCCGCCCGCAACCCACCTGAATCTCATCGAAGACCAGCAGCATCTCGCGCTCATCACACAGGTCGCGCAGCCCCTGCAGGAACTCCGGCGTGGCGGAGTAGATACCGCCTTCGGCCTGCAATGGCTCGACCAGGATCGCGCAGGTTTCGTCGGTCAGCGCCTTTTCGACCGATGCCAAATCGTTGAAGTCCGCAAAATCGATACCGGGCAAAAGCGGCTCGAAACCCTTGTGGTATTTGGGCTGCCCCGTCGTCGAGATCGACCCATAAGTCCGACCGTGGAAGGAGTCATTGAAGGCGAGCAGGCGATTCTTGGGCTTGGCGTGGGTTGTATTGCCCCACTTGCGGCAGAACTTGAGCGTAGCCTCCCACGACTCAGTGCCGCTATTGCAGAAAAAGACCCGGTCGGCGAAAGAATTCTCGACCAACATCTTCGCCAACTGCACCGAGGGAATGGTGTGGTAGAGATTGGATACGTGCATCAACTTAGCCGATTGTTCCTCGATCGCCTTGAGCACGTCATAATCGCCATACCCAAAAGCATTGACCGCTAACCCGCTGACAAAATCGAGATAGCGGTTGCCTTCGGTATCGAAGAGGTAAACCCCGTTGCCGCGTTCGAGCACGAATTCGGGCCGACCGTAGGTCTGCAGAATATATTGTTGTTCGCCTTTGATAATGTCTTCGGTTTTCATACTTTCCTCCGTCCTACTGGACAATCTGGGTGCCAATGCCTTCTCTAGTTAGAAACTCGAGCAACATCGCGTGCGGTACGCGCCCGTCGATAACATGGGTTTTGCGCACACCGGATTTTACCGCTTTGGCACAGGCCTCGACCTTGGGAATCATGCCCCCACTAATAACGCCTTGGCCAATGAGCTCATCTACTTCGGAAACGCGCATCGTCGAGAGCAAAGAATCCTCATCGGCGGGATCGCGCATGATCCCCTGCACATCGGTCATAAAGACCAACTTCTCCGCGTGCAAGGCCGCGGCGATTTCACCAGCCGCGGTATCGGCGTTAATATTGAAGCTTTCGCCCTCGGGGCCGCTGCCGATCGGAGCAACCACAGGCACCAATCCCTTACTGATCAAATCCAACAAAGGCCCGGTGTCGATATGCTCAACAGCTCCGACGTAGCCAATATCCACCGGCCCGTCTACGCTTGGCGCATAATGCTTGCGCACCTGCATCACACCAGAATCCTTGGCCGAAACCCCCACTGACTGCCCCTGTAAGTCGTTGATTCCCGCTACGATCTGGGCATTCACCTCGCCAAATAGCACGCTCTCGACGACTTTCATCGTCTCTTCGTCGGTCACCCGCAACCCATTCACCCGCTTGGTCTCAACTCCTTGCTCCTGCAAACGCTGGTTGATCGCAGAACCGCCGCCGTGCACAACAACCGGGCATATACCAACACTTTGCATAAAGACGATATCCTGCGGCACTGTATCCTCGCCGCCTTCATCAACCATAGTGCTGCCACCGTATTTTACGACAACCACTTTGCCGCGAAACATTTGAATATAAGGGAGAGCCTCGATCAGCGTTGCCGCTTTATCGTGCATAATTTCTCCGCTAATCCCCTTCTCCGCACACGGCGGAGATCTTATCAACGACCGCAGTGGCTTCCGCATCAGACCGGGTGGCAATGAAGATGGTGTTTTCACCGGCAATCGTACCGGCTGCCTCATTCCAGCCGATGCGGTCGATGGCCTCGCAAACGCTTTGAGCATGGCCCGACAAGGTTCTCACAATCACCAGATTCGCCGCCTGTTCGGCTTGGACGAGAAAATCCTGTAGCTCCCGATCGAGAATATGGCGATCCCGCATCGTCGCACCGGAATCGGGTAGGGTATAGCGAAAACCGCCAATAGCTTGTGGCACGCGCACTACCCCCAACTCACGCAAATCCTTCGACAAGGTCGACTGGCTTACCTCAATGCCTTGTTGCTCAAGCACTTCAGCTAGCTTCTCGTGCGTATCAATCGCTTCCGCAAAAAGAAGTTCCCGAATCCGGGTCTGCCGCATTTGTTTATTGCGCATAATCCTCAACTCGACAATTTCGTTAATTATTCTTTATATGCAATAAAAATATGAATTTAGATTTAAATTGATAGAGTGTCAAGCAGCGAACCGGTGCTGCTAAACCTCTTCTTCTGCCTCAACGGTTTCGACTTCGGCCAGACTCGGCGCCATCAATTCCCTTAGCCGTTGTTTGAGTTCCCTGCGGTCGAGCCCTCGAACCAAAACCCCGCCAATGGCCAGCGAAATCGTACTGCTCTCTTCAGAGACGATAATCGTTACCGCATCCGACTCCTGCGATAGTCCCAAAGCCGCTCGGTGCCGAGTGCCCAGACGCTGATCTTCGACATCTTCCGCCAGCGGCAAAGTACAGCGGGCCGCCACCAGACGCTCCCCTTGGATAATCACCGCCTGATCGTGCAATGGCGTGCGCGGATTGAAAATAGTCGTCAATAAATCGTCCGAAACTTCGGCATCCAACGCCACGCCGGTTTCGCTAATCGTCCCCAACTGCGCTTGGCGCGCCAGCACGATCAGCGCGCCATAACCAAGATCGGCGAGGCGCTCGACTCCTTCGACCACCTCGTCGATGACGCGCGAAGGTTCAGCGCGGTAAAACCAACGAAAAGCCGGACTTTGGCCCAAGACCTGGAGAATGCGCCGCAATTCCGGCTGGAAAAGGATCACCAACAGAATCAGTAGTATCGAGCGCACTTGCTCCAAAAGCCAGGCCAGGGCGTTCATATTCAGCCAGGGTGCCGCCATCGCCACCGTCACCATCAACAGCAGCCCGACCAGCATTTGCGCCGCTCGAGTCCCCTTGATCAGCGAGAGCAAACGGTTGAAAATAAAAGCGACGAGCAGGATATCCACCAGCGAGACCAGCGAAAAAGGTAGAAATCCGAACAAACGAAAAAGCACCAACTCTTCTTCTAACATCACTCGCCTGCTTCCCTCATTACTGCCTCGGCTAATCGCACGGCCTGCAACGTCTGGGCCACATCGTGGACCCGCAACAGATGCGCGCCACTCGCTGCCGCAAGCACTGCAGCGGCGAGGCTACCCCCGAGACTCTCCTCAACGGAAAGTCCCAGCGTCTTCCAGATAAAAGACTTACGTGAGGCACCGACGAGTAATGGACACTGCAACGCGAGGAATCGGTCCAGTCCGCGCATCAAGGCCAAGTTGCCCTCGCGCGACTTACCGAAGCCTAGCCCCGGATCGACAGCCACATATTCGACGCCTTGTGCACGAGCCTCCTTCACCCTCTCCTCCAGAAAACCGTAGATCTCGCCGATCAAATCATCATAGTGGGTATTCTGTTGCATCGTAGCCGTGTTCCCTCGCCGATGCATTAGCACCACCGGCGCACCTAAATGCGCGGCAGTCTCGGCCATTGCAGCGTCCTGTTGCAGCGCGCTAATGTCGTTGATAATATCCGCACCAGCCTCGAACGCTCGCCTAACGACCTCCGACTTAACCGTATCAATCGAGAGAATCGCTTCGCTCTGGCGGCGGACCCCTGCGATAATCGGCAGAACCCGGCGACACTCTTCGTCGACAGATACCTGCTCGGCGGCACCGTACATTAGCGGGCGTGAGGATTCGCCGCCAACATCGATGATCGCGGCGCCTTCATCAACAAGCTGCAAAGCGCGCTCGACGGCAGCGCCCGCATCGGCATAGCGACCGCCATCGTAAAACGAGTCGGGGGTCACATTGAGAATTCCCATGATCTGCACCCGATCGCCAAAATCGAGTACGCGGCCTCGCAGGCTCCAGATCACGCTTCCTCTTCGTCGAGCAATTCGCGTACTGGCTCTCGCTGCAAGGGCTCTCCAGCCAGAATGCGGTCGATCTCCGAACTATCGAGCACCTCATATTGCAGCAGGGATCGGGCTAGGGCATGCAGCTTGTCCGTATTGCCGGTCAGGATCTTGCTCGCCGTTTCCTCTGCCTGCCTTAGCAGTTTGCGAATCTCGCGGTCAATCGTCTGGGCGGTCTCCTCGCTCATTTGCTGGTTGCGCGTAAAATTCTTGCCCAAGAAAACTTCATTATCACCACCACCCAACGCGAGAGGCCCGAGTTCCTCGTTCATACCCCATTCGCAGATCATTGACCGGGCCAAACCTGTCACTTGCTGATAATCTCCTTGGGCCCCAGTTGAACGCTCGGCGAAGATCAGTTTTTCGGCAATACAACCACCTAACGCCGTGGCCAGATGGGCCTTGAGCCGCGTCTCGGTAAGCGATCGGCGTTCGTCGGCGAGAAAAGAGACCATCCCCATCGCCTGGCCCCGTGGTATGATAGTAGCCTTGCCAATCGAGGGGCCTGCTTCAAGGCTCTTCGCCACGAGCGCGTGACCTGCTTCATGATAGGCCGAGAGTCGTTGATCTTCCTTGGTAAGGACCATACTGCGGCGTTCGGCCCCGAGCATGACCTTGTCTTTTGCCGCATCAAAGTCGGTCATCGCGACCATCTTGCGATCATAGCGCGATGCCAAAAGAGCGGCTTCGTTGACCAGATTCGCCAAGTCGGCCCCCGAAAGCCCGGGCGTACCCTGCGCTATTTTTTGCAGGTCGACATCAGGATCTAGAGGCACCTTGCGCACATGAACCCTCAATACTCCCTCCCGCCCGCGTATATCGGGCAGATCTACCACCACCCGGCGATCAAAACGGCCCGGGCGCAAAAGCGCTGGGTCAAGCACGTCGGGACGGTTAGTAGCCGCGATGAGGATCACACCATCATTGGATTCAAAACCGTCCATTTCGACCAATAATTGGTTCAGTGTCTGCTCGCGCTCATCGTGCCCACCGCCGATACCCGCGCCCCGGTGGCGGCCAACCGCGTCTATTTCATCGATAAATACGATACAAGGGGCGCTCGCCTTGCCCTGCTCGAATAAATCGCGCACCCTCGAAGCTCCGACCCCGACGAACATCTCGACAAAATCGGAGCCGCTGATCGAGAAAAAAGGCACATCCGCCTCACCGGCCACTGCCCGCGCCATATGGGTCTTGCCCGTGCCCGGCGGCCCCACCATCAAGACGCCTTTCGGAATCCGGCCGCCCAAACGCTGGAATTTGAGGGGGTCTTTCAAAAATCCGATGATCTCCTCGAGCTCTTCTTTGGCCTCGTCGGCACCAGCCACATCGGCGAAGGTCGTCTTTCGCTTGTCCTCCATCAGGAGCTTCGCCTTGCTCTTACCGAAGGAAAACAAACCACGGGGTCCACCTTGCATCTGCCGCAACATAAATACCCAGAAGCCGATAAAAAGCAGCCAGGGTAAAAAGCTGAAAAGCAGGTCATACCATTCGAAAGGTTCCTCTTTAAATCGAAAATCGATCTTCTGGTCTTCCCACTCGCGCTTGGTATCCGCGTCGATCGGCCCCAGATTGACGACGAATTTTACTTGATTGTACAACTTTCCGTGAAACTCGTTTTCGCCAATAATAACAGCCGAGGCGATAAGGCCCGCCTCCAGGTGTTCGCGATACGTTTTATAGGAAATGACTTCGGCGTCGGAAGGTCTACTGTCAAAAAACTTAGCCGCAAAAATCAGCACCAATACGAAGAAGATCCAAAAAGCCTGCGTCCGCGACGGTCTTCGCCATAAACGAGGCCGATCCTCATCGTCGGGCTGTGGGCGATTTGAATTGCCATTCGAAGGGCGATCCTCCCGTTTCTCTTGGTCTATCGGTTCTCGTCCATCCATGTTTTTTTAAGCTCTATTGTCAGTCCGCCGCCTAAAGTGGCACAAGGCAACGCGACGTGTAGTGGAATCCACCCTGAAAGTATGACTAGAACGCAACGGCAAGACCCAGGCGATATCCTCTCCCTGAGCCAAAACCAAAATTTCATCACGTAAAATCCTGGGCCACTTGGCGTCGATAAGTAAGTCGCTCAATTTCTTGTGCCCAACCATCCCCAGAGGCCGAAAGCGATCGCCCCGCCGCATACTGCGCAATTGCACCTGCGCCCCCAATCGATCGGCATCAAAAGCCACCTGCCCGGCACCTAAACCATCTTTTATTTTAACAAAAAATTCGACGGAAACGATTTCAGCGCGAATCTCGATGCCCTGGTCCACCAAGGCAACCGCGCCGGGAACTGCCAATACAGATTCGACCGGCGGCCAATGCCCTCGGCGCAAAAAATAGCGCGAACCATTTCCTTGGCACCTAAGCCCACCGCGCAATTCATGCAACCTCTTGTCGCCAGCCCGAATCCAATCCAATATTTGCTCAACGACGGCAAAATTAAAAGGGCTCTCTGCGGCAGAAAGCCCCTGAAGCACGGCGCGCACAACGCGCCTTTGCACTGCTATATGATAATCTACAAGGACAGAGCTATCAAGGATAATTTTATCGTTGTAACTTTCACAGACCACTGCAGTTATAGCCTCTTCGGCTAAGTCTGAGAGCAATTGGTCTTCGTCTTTAAGCAGCCGCGCCGTGCGATTAAGCGTCTCGGTAATCTTGGGGTTGTACTCCTCAAGTAGAGGAAGCAGTTCCCACCGTATCCGATTGCGCAAGAAATGCACGTCTCGATTGGACGCATCTTCTCTATGGCATAAACCTCGTTGCTGCGCATAGGTTTCAATCTCCGTGCGTCGCGCACTCAACAAGGGACGCAGATAACGCCCTTCCCGCACCGCTTCCATCGCCCCCAACCCAGTTGCTCCGCTGCCGCGCAAAAGGCGCATCAACACCGTTTCCGCCTGATCTTCTGCATGGTGTCCCAGGACGACAAACGAAGCCCCCACACAACGAGCGACTTCTTCAAAGAAGGCATAGCGCAGCAGCCGGCCAGCTTCTTCAAGCGATAGTTTTTCCTCTTGGGCATGCTCCCCCACATCGCGCCGTTCTACCGTACAAGGCAAACCCCGGCGCGATGCCTCTTCGGCGACAAAACTTCCATCGGCACTCGATTCGGGCCTCAATGCATGATCTAAATGCGCCAGATGCAATTGATAACCCAATTCTCCGCGCAATTGATCTAAGATATCGAGTAAGACGATAGAATCGATCCCTCCCGATACCGCGACGATTAAACGGCTATCAGCCCCGACCTTCGCCTGGAAAAGCACTTGGCGCGCACTGTGTACAATTAATTCCATCTATATTTTTCGCATTGACACCCGCTGGAACGGGAATTGCTTCGCCATTAATCAATAGCACCAACTCAAAAGGAGCAATTTATGCGACGCCCTCAGATCAAACTCGATAACATCCGCGTGCAAACTGCTCGCATGATGGAAATATACACGCTATTGCGAGGTGAACTTGAGAAAAATTCAGGTCTCGGCCCTAGTAAACATACCCGAAGCCAACTCGACCACGCCATCGCGACGATCCACACCAATATGCGGCAAATATTAGATATTCTAACCGCCTATCAGGAAGAAAATTCTCTCGCGACCGAAGAAGTCCAGGAATTGGAAGAATTAGAAGGAATTCTCGAAGCTGTATTGGCCTGGCATAACGAAGAAGGGGAATGACCCATCGAGTCACTCCCCTTTCCCCATCCTGCTTTAACTCCGCTTAGTTTTGCACTTCAACGATTCTCGGCACCGTCCAATCACTGAATCGATCGTCTACGTCACGCGCCCTTAACCGATAGTAATAGGTCGTGCCACGCGAGACGGTGTTATCCACCCTCGACGTATCCAAAGTATTCGGTTCAATAGATGTGAAATCGGAGTCTGTCGTGCTATTCGCCACGGTCGTCCGCTGCACCTCATAGTGCAGGATCGCACCGGCCGAGGCGTCCCACGCCACCGTCACCGTCGGCGCTTCAGCGATATTGGACGGCGTCGATGACGAGAGCCTGACATTCGACGGCAGATCCACACCGCCCGTCGTCAGCGCGACGGTTATCGAGCGATTGCTCTGATTGCCATCTTGGTCCGAAGCCTCAATCTGATAGTAATAGGTCGTGACGGCAACCAAGCCCGTATCCGTAAAAGCCGTGGTAGTCGATCTGCCGACTAAATCAAAGGGCCCCGTGCTGGTCGCCGAACGATAGATCAAGTACGAGCTCAGACCGGTAAGCGTAGCGCCGTTAAGATCCGTTGTCGGTTGCTTCCAGGTGACCGACAATTGCTCGGGATCCCCAGTCGCCGGCTCTCCATCGACGAAAGTAGGCGCCGCCGGAGCCCGAGTGTCGGAATCTACCGTCGCACCTGCAAAGGCCGACAGGCCGCTCTCCCCAGCATTGGTCACGGCCGAAACTCGATAGAAGAAAATCGCCCTGCCGGTCAACCCAGAATCGATATAAGTGGTCTGACCCGTTGTATGGGCCGTGCCTTCGACGCCGGCCTGGCGCACATAATCTTGATCGGAGCGCGTCGATCGGTAGACATTATAACCGAGCAGGCTCTCTTCCGAACTCCCCGTCCAAGTGACCGTGATCTGGCGAATATCCCCGGTCGCGGCAACACCTGTCAGTTCCGTGATTCCAGCGGTTTTTGCCGAGATCGTTGACGAACGCGAACTGGCGTTGCCAGAATCATCGACGGAGCGCACTGCATAAAAATAGGTAGTTGACGATTCTAAGCCGGTGTCGACGAAACTGGTCAAGGGCGAGCTAAGTGTATCAATTGCGGCAAAAGCTGTCCCATCGCCTTTGGACCGCAAGACAATATAAGAGCTTAATCCCGTCTGGTCGCTGCCGTCGGCATCCGTGGAAGGGGGAGTCCAACTAACGGTAATTTGTGCAGCGCTCAGATCGGCCGTCGCTGCCAAGTCGGAAGGCGCCGCAGGTGCCACCTGATCCGGTCCGCCAGTAAGGACCTGCACCACCGTCGAACGACTGCTTTCGTTGCCAGAATCATCAAAGGCCATCAGAGTGTAGAAATACGTCGTCAGCGACTCCAAATCCGAATCTGCGAACAGGCGCGAAGCTGCTGAGAGCGTATCCACCGGCACAAAAGCATTGACACTGCCCTTTGAGCGGAAAACCACATAACCGGCAACAAGCCCGGTCAAATCACCGCCGTCCGCATCACTAACCGAGGGACTCCAACTGACCACGACACGGCCAAAATCCACTTCATCGGGTACTGCTGAAACATTTTGCGGTGCCGCAGGGCCAATCTGGTCAGGCCCTTCGGTCCGCACCTGAACGGGATTCGCGCGCGCGCTTTCGTTATTGGCCTCATCGAGCGCCGTAACCGTATAAAAATAATTGGTCAGCGGGTTCAAGTTCAGGTCTTCGAATTTGCGAGCGGTAGCCGCCAACGTGTCGACCGGCACGAACGAATTGACGGTGCCCTGCGAGCGAAAGACCACATAACTCACCAACCCGGTTAGATCACCGCCGTCGGCGTCGCGCACCGAAGGACTCCAACCCACCACGACCCGGCCAAAATCGGCCTCGTCTGCCACCGCCGAAAGATTGCTCGGCGCCTCCGGTGCGATCTGGTCAGGACCTTCAGTGCGCACCTGCACCGAACTGGCCCGAGCACTCTCATTGCCCGAATCGTCAATCGCGCTAACAGTGTAGAAATAAGTCGTCAGCTCTTCCAACGATGTATCGACGTACTCGCGAACCTCGGCACCAAGCGTGTCGACCGGCACGAAGGAACTAGCCGTGCCCTTCGAGCGGAAGACCACATAACCAGTGAGACCCGTCAAGTCACCGCCATCGGCATCGCGCACCGAAGGGCTCCAACGAACGATCACTCGGCCGAAATCCGTTTCATCCGGCACCGCCGACAGATTGCTCGGCGCCTCCGGCGCGACTTGGTCAGGACCTTCAGTGCGCACCTGCACCGAACTGGCCCGAGCGCTCTCATTGCCCGAATCGTCAATCGCGCTAACAGTGTAGAAATAAGTCGTCAGCTCTTCCAACGATGTATCAACGTACTCACGAGCCTCGGCACCAAGCGTGTCGACCGGCACGAAGGAACTAGCCGTGCCCTTCGAGCGGAAGACCACATAACCAGTGAGACCCGTCAAGTCAC
>DQLG01000812.1 GCA_015660315.1 Candidatus Latescibacterota bacterium | reverse complement strand
TCGCAGCGACATTGGCCCCGGGCGCGCGCTTGCTCACCGTATTTTGCGATACGGGTTTTCGTTATTTCAGCGTCGACGGTTTTGTTGGCGCAACAGAATCAGCGCAGGAGTAACATCTTGCGAGCCTGGCGGGTTCCGCCGGCCCGCATGACAAGTAGATAAGCCCCGCTAGCCAGGTCCTGCCCCTGGTCGTCCTTGCCGTCCCAAGCCATTTGATAATTCCCCGCTACCCGATACTGCTGTAAGAGCGTGCGTACCGTCTGGCCCAAGGCGTTGTAGATGTGCAATTCTACCTTGGAATTTGTACCGAGCGCAAAACGGACTTGCGTAGAGGCGTTAAAAGGGTTCGGAAAATTGGCTACGAGGGCGAACTCGGACGGTCGGTACGGGCTTTCGTAGACGGCTGTGGTTGTAATGGGCAGGGTTGGTGTTGCCAAAGCTATACCCCGGGGGTTTTGCCCGGCGGAATAGCGGCCGATGACGATGTCGTTTATGCTGTCGATGATGTGAATCTCATTGGAAAAAGAGCTGGTGATATAGGCCTGTGTGCCGTCGGGGGAGAAGGAAATAGCTCGGGGGTTGCGGCCGATGGCGAGCTTCTTGCGGAAGGTCCCGCGTTCGGCGTCAACGATGACCAGGGCATTATCATCGTGTGCGGTCAAGTAGATTTTTCTGCCGTCGGGGCTGAGGGCTATGGCGAAGGTGCCACCGACGTCCAACTCAATCGAGCGGGCAATCGTTTCGCTTGCGATATCTATGGCGGTCAACTGACCAACTCCCATGCTTGTTACATAGAGTGTTTTTCCATCGAGTGAGAGCGCGAGGGAACGCGGCTGGCTCGGAACGGATATACGGCGGGTTATCTGGCCTGTGGGGGTGACGACGAGTACTTGGCTGTTGGCGATGTCGGTCGTGAAAACCTTGTCGGCGAGAGCCGCGATACCGAAGGGGCCGGAACCTATGCCGGAAAGCCAGATGGTACGCGCTTGGCTCGATTCGATATCGACTATGCTTAGTGTGCCGGCGCCCGAATTACTTGCGTAGAGTGTTTTGCCGTCGGGTGAGAGGGCCATGTCGAGGGGTTGCACGGCTGTTTCGATACGAGAGAGGACTTGGAACGTGGCCGTCTCGATTATACTGATATCGTTGGATCCGAGGTTAGATACAAAAAGCCTGCCATTGGAAAAGAGCACCTGGATCGGTTCGCGGCCGACGGGGATACGTGCCAATTCGCGGCGGGTGCCGGTGTCGACGACGCCAATGGCGTCATCGCCCCGCAAGGCAGTAAAGGCTAGGGGAGAACCGGTGAGTGTAAGTACGGAGAAGTCGAGCCAGGCCCCCTCGTTCGGAAAAAAGGAGATCTTGCCGTCGGGGCCTCGTGCTTCGATCTGATAGGAGATGCGGGTCCCGATCAGTTGGCCGGGGATTTCCCCGACGAATAGGTTGTCTTGCGCCTGCATGGGTAAGCGGTGAATGTCTAGGTCGGTGTCGTCCTGATAGTTTAGCCATAGGCTCGTGGCATCACGGGCTTCGACGCGCACAGTATAAGGACCCGCGGTATCGGGAGTGTTGTTGATCAAGTTCACGGGCAGAACGAAGGGGAACCCCGGCACCGCGAAACCAGTGACGAAATCTATATCGCCGATGCGCTGGGTGGCGACGAGGTCGAGCAGGCGGGCATAGGTATTGTCGCGGGCGTTGTCGAAGAATTCGTCGGAAAAGCCCGTCGCGAAACCGGTAAAGACACCGCTGAAATTCTCTTCGCTGATTGATCCGCTGATCGGGGCAAGGCTCAGGCGGTAGCGACCCGGGGTCAAACCATATAGGCGGTAGTGTCCTTCGCTGGAGGTGTTGAGATCCGCCCCAGAAACCGTGCTGAACAATTCGCCGGTATCGAGATTTTCCGCTTTGATATGAGCGCCGAAGAGCGGTTGTTCGTCAGGGTCGGTTATCTGGCCCGATATGCTGCCGGTGCTGATTTGGTAGCCGGAAGCCGGGTAGAGGAAACTGATACCGGCGATATCGTCTGGTTCGAGAGTGTGGCCTTCGCCGGGACCGTCGCCGCGGTTAAAGGGATTCATCGTCGGCCTGGTTTGCGGTGGTCCATCCAGAGGTGTGTGTTCAAGCCCAAGCATATGGCCGATCTCGTGGATGGCCACATCTTTGAAATTGACGAAGTTGCTGCCGCGTGTGCCTCCTGTGCCCGCGGCAAAGCGAAAGTCTCGACCATTGAATATGATATCGGTATCGCTGATTTCACCGGTGAAGGAGTGCGAGTTGATGCGCGTGACGGCGATAACTCCGGAATCGCGCGGGGCGCGGAGCTCGCTGCCTGTCTCGTCGAAGTAGATCAAATTGATTTGGTCGTCTTGTGACGGCGTGATGGTATCGGTTTCGCCTTGGTCGAAAAATTCTACCCGCGCCGTGGCAACGTTAGTCCAGACTTGGAAGCTCTCGCGTATTAGGCGATGGGTTTGATCGGGGGTGAAATCATCGGAACCATCTGCGTGCAGGATGAAGGAGATGCGGTCGGGACGGCTCCAAGTCTGCTGAACTTTCCGTCCGGCCCGGGTCTCGAAGGTCTGAATTAGAAAACCGTGGCCTGGCTCGGCGAAGAGCAGGGCGGATAAGAGCAATAAGCTAATGCGCATCTTGCGGCTCCGGCCCGGGTTCGGGTTGCGCAAGGGTACGAATCTGCGAGAGAAAAGAGTCGAGTGGCATGCCCTGGACCGGGTCTATTGAATGGGTTCTTTTTGCGGCTGCTGGACCGTCGTAAAGGCTCAGGCCGTCTAATTCCTGGAAAACGCGGGCAGTACTGGAATCGCTGCGGACGATGGCGAAATGCCCTTGTGCCAGACCCACGGGCCATGCGTGGCCGAATTCATTGCTCGCGGTGAGAAAGAGCACGGCCTCCTCGCCGGGACGAAAAATGGGCATACCGGCCAGGCGGTTGAAAACGCCTTGAAAATGCCCACCGGGCAAGTGCAACTCGAGTTGTGAATCTCGTGGTCCTTTAATCGATTGATCGAGGTCAAAGAGATAGCGAGTATAAATTTGCCCATCGAGCAATTGTGGGGTGGCTGCGGTGCAAATACCCACTACGATCCGCTCCGCGTTGCTAGCGAGATCGCTGAGAGTAAAGCGTTGCACGGTTGTTGCTGCAACTGGGTTTGAGAGCAAGGATAAACAGAATAAAAGAATAATCGCCATTGGGCTGGTCTCCTTGCGATAAAAATAGGGCATTCTCGTTCGTGAGCGATCTATATAAATTGAACTAGGAGCATAATCGAAAGCTGTAATTGCGTCCATTAGACGCCAGGCAACCGCAAAAGTTGCCCATGCGGCATTCTTGAAGGGGTGATAAGTGCTGTTGCGACGGCTTGACTTTTGCTCTTATGGTCGATAAGTTGATCTAATTATTGCAGATGTACAAATTATCAGACTTTAAACCGGCTTATTGACATTTACGTTCACGTCAAGTATATTGCGATAATTGCGTAAATGAACTGTTCAAAGGGTGGGCTGATGCAAATCGGAGATCTTGCGGCGAAGGCTGACGTCACTCCGCGTACGATCCGTTACTACGAAGAATTGGGGATTGTCGAGCCGGAGGAACGAACCGCGGGCGGGTTTCGCCTCTATTCGGAATCGCAGTTGCGGCGATTGCAAATCGTGCAAAGTCTCAAGGATCTTGGATTTGGGCTAGATCGTATCCGCGAATTCTTCAATATAAAGAATGGCGCCGAATCCGGTGGTGGAGTTGCGCGAGCGCTCGTCGAGCATCTCGTTGAACAGGAGCGCCATATAGACGATCGCATTCGTCAATATATGTTGATGAAGGAGCGCAACAAGAAGGCCATTGAGGTTCTCAATGGCTGTCTTTGTTGTACGGTCAAAGCCTGCGAGCGAGATTGTCACCATTGTGAGGTGTATAGAGAGCACGAAGAGGTCCCTGATCTCATAGAATGCGCCATCTACGAATCTTAAATCTGTGTAGAGCCCATCTAAGAGTTAAAGCATAACGGAGGAAATATGATTACTGTAACCGATGGAGCAGCCGAAAAGGTCAGAATCCTGCTCAACGAACAGGGCAACGACGGACACGGGTTGCGTATGGGGGTAATGGGCGGAGGGTGTTCGGGTTTTCAGTATAAGCTAGATTTTGAAGAAAAAGAAGGCGAAATGGACCAAGTTTTTGAGATCAATGGCGTCAAGATCTTCATTGATATGAAGAGTAGCCTCTATCTCAATGGTGTAACGCTCGATTACAACGACGGGTTGATGGGCGCGGGTTTTAAGATTGAAAACCCTAATGCGCGAACAACTTGCGGTTGTGGGGAATCCTTTAGCGCTTGAGCTGGGTATAATGCTTAATGTCCCCATTTATATGGACAATATGGCGACGACGCCGGTTGATCCGCGCGTTTTAGAGGCCATCCTTCCTTACTTTGGTCCCCATTTCGGCAACCCTTCCAGCAAAACCCACGTATTCGGTCTGACAGCGGCCGATGCAGGTGGCCAAGCTAGAGAAAAGGTTGCGGAGCTGATCGGAGCACGTGCCAGGGAAATTGTTTTTACCGCTGGAGCGACTGAGGCGAATAATCTGGCGTTAAAAGGCGTGGCCGATATGGCGGGGGCCGGGGCACATATTATTACTAGCGCTATCGAGCACAAGGCGGTTTTGGACTGTTGTCGAACGCTGGAAGCGCGTGGGGTCGAGGTCACCTATTTACCCGTGGCTGCAAATGGGCAAATCGATCTCGATGATTTATCGGCGGCCATTACCGACCGGACGGTCCTGATTTCGCTGATGGCCGCCAATAATGAAATCGGTGTGCTTCAGCCCTTGGCCGATATTGGGCGTTTGGCGAAGGCGCGCGGAGTTTTGTGGCACTGCGATGCGGCTCAGGCCGTTGGCAAGGTGCCGTTGGATGTCGAGGCCCTTGGGATCGATTTACTCTCGGTTTCTGGGCACAAGCTCTATGCCCCTAAAGGAGTCGGCTTTCTCTATGTGCGTTCGCGCAATCCGCGGGTGCGCCTGCAGGCTCAGATCGAGGGGGGAGGCCAAGAAAACGGTTTGCGCGCCGGAACCCTCAATGTGCCCGGGATCGTCGGTTTGGGGCGAGCCTGCGAGTTGGCTCAGGAGGTGCTGGTGACCGAAGCCGCGCATTTACTGCAGATGCGCCAACGACTTATTGAGGGGCTCGATACCCGTATCGGGGCGCTGTCGGTGAATGGCGATCTGGATTCGAGGTTGCCGGGCAATCTGAATGTGAGTTTCCCTGGCATTGATGGCGCCGATTTGCTTTTGGGGTTGCGCGATATCGCGTTATCCTCTGGGGCGGCCTGCTCCTCGAAAGAGGAAGCGCCTTCTCACGTTCTCAGGGCCATCGGTCTGAGCGACGACTTGGCGCGGGCGTCATTGCGTTTTGGTTTGGGGCGTTTTAATACGATGGAAGAAGTGGAGTTTGCAATCGATCGCGTCGCGGTGGAAATCGAACGGTTGGATTCGGATTTCACAACGGCTGTAAAAGCGCGGGAATTAACTGCGCATTAGCAAGTTAGGAGAGGGTATGAGCGTAACATCGAGCCAACTATTAAACAAGGTCAAGGCGGAAATCGCCGAAGTGTCCGCCGCTCAGGTTCAAGAAGACCTCAAAGCGGGCAAGGCCATACATATTGTGGATGTCCGCGAACGGGAAGAGGTGATGGATGGCTATATTCCCGCCGCCGAGCTGATCCCACGCGGGTTCTTGGAACTAAATATAGAAGAAGACGTGACCATGGACCGCGATGCCGAGATCGTGCTCTACTGCGCTGGGGGTAATCGTTCGGCATTCGCTGCCCGCGACTTGACCTTTATGGGCTATACCAACGTCAAGTCGATGATCGGCGGTTTCAAGGGGTGGAAGGATGCTGGTTACTCCTTTGAGCAGGGCGGCCTGATGTCCGAAGATGATATGCAGCGCTATGCGCGCCATATCATCTTGCCTGAGGTGGGGGAAAAAGGACAGCAGAAACTGCTCAAAGGGCGGGTGTTGTTGGTCGGAGTTGGTGGGCTGGGTTGCCCGACGGCACTGTATTTGGCAGCGGCCGGTGTCGGTAAGATCGGTCTAGTCGACGCCGATGTTGTCGACAAGAGCAATTTGCAGCGGCAGGTGCTCTTTGGCGAGTCCGATGTTGGTCGCCCAAAGGTCGAAGCAGCCAGAGATAAGCTGTTGGACCTCAATTCGAGCTTAGACGTCGTCACCCATTACGAGCTGCTCACCTCGCACAATGTCTTTGATGTTATGGACGGCTACGATATTATCGTCAATGGCTGCGATAACTTCCCCACCCGTTATCTGGTTAATGACGCAGCGGTCATGAAGAGCAAGCCCGTTGTTGACGGTAGTATCTTTCGCTTTGAAGGCCAAGCCACGGTCTATGTGCCCGGCGAAGGTCCTTGCTATCGCTGCCTTTATCCGGCACCGCCGCCGCCCGGAGAGGTGCCGAGTTGTGCTGAAGGCGGGGTCTTAGGTGTTTTACCCGGAACGATCGGGCTGATGCAGGCGACCGAGGTCGTCAAGCTAATTCTCGGTGAGGGGAAGTCGCTCGTCGGGCGAGTATTGCTTTACGATGCAATGGAGATGAAGTTTCGCGAGCTCAAGCTTCGGAAGGATCCCGAATGCCCGGTATGCAGCGAGTCTCCAATCATCACGGAACTGATCGATTACGAACAGTTCTGCGGTTTGCCTTCGCTTGGCGAAGCGGCGGGTTGATCGATCGAGAATTCACGGCGATATTCTTACGGGCATCCCTTTGGGGGTGCCTGTTTTTTTGTCTCGTTATTATGGAGGAGAGATGCAGGAGACCGGGGAAGGGTTTCTGACGCTTCCGGCCACAGATGCCGGAGATCCGACGTTGAATTGGTCGACTATATTCGGCAATGACCAGCCGGTGGAAATCGAGCTTGGTATCGGCAAAGGCCGCTTTCTTCTTGATGCGGCTGAGCGGCTACCTGGAGTGAACTTTGTTGGTGTCGAGTGGGCGGCTAAATACTTGCGGATCGCCCAACATCGCGCAGTTCGGCGCGAGTTGGATAATATGCGCTTTGTGCGAACAGACGCGCGTGAATTTGTGGAGTTCTTTCTTTCGACCGGGTCTATCGGGGCGTACCATATATACTTTCCCGATCCTTGGCCAAAAAAGAGACACCACAAGCGTCGGTTGTTCAATGAGGGTTTTCTGCGCGAAGTCGAGCGCACCCTGCAAGAGGAGGGGCGGTTGTGGTTGGCCACAGATTATGCCGATTATTTTGACGTGATGCTCGAAGTGCTCGAAACGAGCCGATGTCTTGCGGTTGTCGATGGGGAATGGGTTGGGGCTAAGACGAATTACGAGGATAAATATATAGCGCAAGGCAAACCAATATATCGTCGGATAGTACAGAAAATACCCCAATAAAATAAAGCGCTATAACAAAAGGAATAGGGGTTGGATCTTTTATGGACCAGCCCCATTTCTGTGCCAAAATGACAGTGAAGGCTACTAATTCGGGAGAATATCCCTAATCGATTTCTTAGACAGAGCCACACTCATTAGTGTTATAAAAACACTAATGAGTGTGGCTCTGTCTTTTTGATTATTTACACAGGCTAAAATAGACGTATCTATATGAAAAAAATATGCTTGACACCTCCCCCGGCTTTGCTGTATAATTTGCTTGGTGGTGTAAAGTGGTGGAAAGTGGTGGAAGCGGGTTCATTAACGTTTATGGGTCAAAGAGGGCTTGAATGGCACAGTTTCTGGGTGAACATGAAGTTCCGGTCGACGACAAGGGACGGATCTTTGTGCCTGCAGAATTCCGCAAGAAGCTGCCGCCTGAAGCCAATGAAACCTTCGTTGTTGTGCGGGGTTTTGATCACTGTCTGACGGCTTATCCGCAACACGTTTGGGAACAGACTGCGCAAAAATTATTGCGGCTACCGCAAACCGAACGAAAGGTCCGCGGGTTTATTCGCGCGATGCTGTCCCAGGCCGCTGAAGTCAAAATGGATCGCCAGGGGCGGGCGAGTGTGCCGCGCAAGCTTTTGGCCAAGGCCGATATCGGCGACCAGATGGTCGTGATCGGAGCCTTAGATAAGTTGGAGTTTTGGAATCCCAAAGATTGGGATCAGTTCCTAGATGAGGCGGACCCGGTAATGGAAGAAGTGGCTGAGAGCCTTGAGCTATAACTATGAGTCGGGTGAGATATGGGCTACCACGTTCCAGTTATGGTGCGGGAAGTGATCGAGGGGTTGGTCGTCGATCCGGACGGCACATATATGGATGCGACGGCGGGCGGCGGCGGGCACAGCGAGGCTTTGCTGCATGCGCTAGGCGAGCAGGGGCATCTGATCGCGGTGGATCGGGATTGGGAGGCGGTGGAGGCCTCGCAAGAGCGATTGTCGACCGATGCCCGCGCTGTCGTTTGGCAGGGCAGTTTTGCCGAGTTGGGTGGTTTGCTCGCCGAGCAGGGGGGTGGGGCTTTAAGCGGGGTCCTTTTTGACTTGGGGGTTTCTTCGCATCAGATCGACGTGCCGGGCAGGGGGTTCAGTTATCGAGAGGACGGTCCACTCGATATGCGGATGGATCCGGCTGCTGGGCAGAGCGCAGCCGATTTGCTCGCGGTGTGCAGCGAGATCGAGTTGGCCGAGTTGATCAAGCGTTATGGAGAGGAGCGGCAGGCGCGGCGGATTGCCCGCGCGATCTGTCGTCAGCGCCAACTCGAACCCATGCGGACGACGCAAGGGCTGCGACGGGTGGTAGCCGCGACGCAGCCGCAGATGCTCAACAAGACGCTGGCACGGGTCTTTCAGGCATTGCGGATTGCGGTCAACGACGAGTTGGGGCAGTTGCAGGCCGGATTGCACGCAGCCGTATCGATGTTAAAACCGGGTGGCCGGTTGGCGGTAATTGCGTATCATTCGCTAGAAGATCGATTGGTGAAGCAGTATTTCGCGGCGCTGGAACGCGGGTGTATTTGCCCGCCCCGGCTTCCGATCTGCAATTGCGGCCAGCAGCCCACCTTTAAAAAAGTGGTCCGGAAGCCCCGGCGAGCTGGAGACGAAGAAGTGCGGGAAAACAGGCGGGCGCGCAGTGCAATCGCGCGGATCTACGAAAAACTCGAGGTGAACTGAGATGACAAAGAGCAAAAAAACTTCCAATGGCGGGCTTTCGTGGGCACGGTGCGTC
>DQLG01000002.1 GCA_015660315.1 Candidatus Latescibacterota bacterium | reverse complement strand
TGGTTAATGTGTGCGACCTGCGGAGAAAAAAAACCGCCGAGCTATTTTCATCAACGCGCAAGCTCGAAAACTGGTTACGCTGCCAGTTGCCGCCCTTGTATAAACGGGAAGCGCCGAAATAAAAAAAAAGCACCCGCCGGCGACAGCTCTCGGTTGAAAACACTGGTTAAAAAAGGCGACCTGCAAAACCTGCAAAACCTCGTTGAGCAGACCGCCACCCGCTCTTTCAACTCATTGCTGAAAACTTGCGTAACGCCCTATATTTCTTTTCCCAAAACAACAGCGCACTCCGAAGTTGCCCGCTACCTCATAGAGCAAGGTGCCGATCCGAACGCCCGCGGTAGCGAGGGAGAAAGCATGCTCTGCCTCGCCGCGAGCGCAGGGCAGCCCGCGTTGGTCAACGCACTGGTTGATCATGGCGCAAGCATCGACTTCTTCAGCGCCGCCGCGATATTGAATTTGACCGCAGTCGAGAACGCCCTAGGTGAGCCGTGCCAGGCCACGGCAATCGACAACACCGGAAGAACCGGGTTGCACTATTGCGCCGGATCGGCGTTAGGCCACGCTACAACAACGCATCACAAACAACAGTTGGCCATTATCGACAGGCTATTGCACGCCGGAGCCGAGCCGAATGCCGAAGTGGATATTGGCATAGCCGTCACGCCACTGGTCGCCTGCTGTCAGAGTGCAGGCACAGTCGCCGTCGTGCACGCTCTGCTACGAGGGGGCGCAAACCCCAACCAACAACAAGTACTGCGGTCGGCACTACGTCATTGTAAGAACAGACGCAACCCGGAAAACTCCATCGCCGACGCGTTAATCAAATCCGGCGGCCTAGTCGACGCGGTGATCGACGAGCAGAACAGAACGTGCCTGCACCTCTACAGCCACCACGAAGAAATACAGGCCGTAAACTGGCTATTAGATGCCGGTGCTTCCGTGCACGCCCGCACCAAGGACGGCCGCACTCCCCTGCATCTAGCGGCGGACCGCAACAACAACACGATGGTCTGTACGCTTTTGCTCGCGCACGGGGCGAATAGCGAGACCATGGACACACTGGGCAAAAGACCCGTAGATTACGCACAGGAAAACCACAAGACAAAAATTATCGCGCTGCTCGACAGACAATAAAACGGATCTCTGATGACGGGTACCGCCTCTTTACTGAAATGAAATGAACGATGAAAATATGGGTCGACGCGGACGCGTGTCCGGTAGTTATAAAGGAAATCCTTTACCGAGCGGCGGACCGCACTGGCGTACTGGTAACGCTGGTCGCCAACAAAGCGTTGCGCATCCCGCGCTCGGACCATATCGCGATGCTGCAGGTCGACTACGGTTTCGACGTCGCCGACAACGAGATCGTCAAAAGGCTTAGCCCCGGCGATCTCGTCGTCACCGCCGATATCCCCCTGGCGGCGGAAGTTATCGGCAAGGGCGGCTTGGCCCTCGACCCGCGCGGCGAGCTTTACACCGAGGAGAATATCGGCGCGCGACTGAATATAAGGGACTTTATGGATACTCTGCGCACCGGCGGTGTCGAGACCGGCGGGCCACCGGCCTTGAGCCAAAGCGACCGCAACGAATTCGCCAACCACCTCAATGAACTATTGAGCAAAAATGCATAGGACAGACCTTAAAACCCTTCGCCGCGCCATCGGAGAACCACCATGAAAACCTACAGTGCCACCGCCATTATCAACGCCGCGCCGTAGGCCATCTGGTCTTTGCTCACCACGCGCCCTCTTGGTCCGATTGGCCCCCCGTCGACAAGGTCGAAGGCACCACACTGTAGAAGAGGGGGGAAATAGTGTCGAGCGACTCCAGGGCCTGATCAATGACGACGATGTCTTCAGCCTTCGCCGACGCCTAGTACCCACGCAAAACAGGAGCCCCGCCATGCCCGACCGCAAAGCGCACAACCCCGACTGGCCCTGGGCCGAGAATTTCCGCATCTCGCAAGCCGTACAGGTAGGCGACACCATACACGTCTCCGGCCAGGGCCCGCTCAACCCGGAAGGTACTATCGTCGGCGATGATATGGCCGCGCAGTCGCGTCAGGTCTTCGCCAATATTCGCGCCGTACTCGCCGAGGCCGGCGCGACCATGGACGACGTGGTCAAAATTACCTGTTTTATCACCGATACCAGCCGCTACGCAGAATACTCCGCCGCCCGCGCCGAAGCCTTCCCCAACAATATCCCCGCTAGTTCCACCGTCACCGTCGCCGACCTAGTATTGCCCGGCATGCTCGTTGAGGTAGAAGCCTTGGCGGTCTTGGGCAGCGCGTAAATCTTTACAATAAGGACACTGTGATGGATCCAGGCACATTCATCTTCCTCGTCATGCTGCTCTCCGCTCTACCGCTCTATATCATCGCCTATTTGATCGGCGTCAAAAAATACGTCGGCCTGATCGCGGGCAGCGACCCGGACCGCATCACCAACAAGAACGACCTAGCTCACTGGGTCGGGCTGCTGCTCTTTATGATCGGCGTGGTGATCGTGCTGATGGGCTTAGGGATCTGTTTTTTTATTGGCAAGACGCTGAGCATCACTCTCGTCGGTCTCGCGCTGATCACGGTCCTGATTATCACCCTAGCCGTCGGCAGCCAACGATACATCGCCTAACCAATAGCCACACACCGAACTAAAGCATTGCCAAGGTCCACTCGGGGTCTGTTGTGCTGCACATAATGGAAAACAACCTCGTTTATGGCGGATAGTTACCTATTTGGACGAACGTATTTTCACCGACAACGCGTTAGACGACATAAAGAGCTTGAGCACCAATGAGCAATACCCAACATTTCTATGATGATTTTGTGGATCACGACCATACCATCAGGCGCGACAAACTCACATCGGGGTTAGAATGGTCTGGCTTCGCGCATAGCACCTGGTTGCCGCCCGAGCAAACCGGATTCTTCCAACCGATAGTAGTCGCCTACAAGCAGTGACCGCTTGAACCACACCTCCACTGTAGCTAACTTTAGCCCACCATGCCAACACAACAAAGACTAACCGACGAAATATTCGCCGCGCTCTCAACACGCGGCTACGCCATCGTGCACAACTATCTGCCCGAAGCCCGACGCGCGGAAATGGCCGCCGCCCTACGCCGTATTCTAAAACCTTGGGACCAAATAAAAGCCGACCCGCCCAACGCGCTTACCAATGCCTACTACTTCCCCTATCCCGAGCAATGCCTCAACCACGCCATCATCGATCGCGACGCCATTGCCTTTGCCCAACGCTGGCTCGGCACCGAACACATCCACTACCGCCCCGGCTTGGGTCTGGTCACCTACCCAGGCCGCAAAAACAAAATATTCCACAGCGACAATGGCAATAACTCGCTGCTGCCACCCACCGCGTCAGACCACCACCACAGCCAACTCAATTTCTGGTTTTGCCTCGAAGACGTCGACGAAGACCAGGCACCGACCCTCTTTGTCGACGACGACGACGGCCAGCACCAAGATCCGGCCATAGCCGAAGCAATGGTCGCCCCCGGCGGCTCGGTGGCCATTTTCCACAACTATTCCTGGCACGCCGCCAGCGATTACCTGCGCGCCGACGGCCAGCGCTATATCTGGAAATTCGCCTATGGCCGCGCCGACCACTACTGGGAAGGCGTCGCGCACTACACGCACGTCGGACAAAACCCGCATTTCCGCGAATTTATCGCCGAACTACCAGCCGCCGACCGGCGGCTCTTCCGCTTCCCCGCACCCGAACACCCCTACTACACCCGCCAGACGCTCGCCGCCTTAGAACAGCAATATCCCGGATGGAACGCACGCGGCGAATACCGGGCACACGACGAATAACACCGAGTAGAGCACAAAGCCGTCCGCGAGCACTTCCGCCTCAATCCGCCGCGCCAAAGCCACTCCCTCCTCCAAGCAACAACGGCACCAACAGAATAAGCAGCCCACTTACCATCAACGCCGCATAACAGATTCGCCGCAGGTTCATTGCTCCCCCTCCGTCAACCGTTTGATCTCCACTTCCTTCGTCTGCGCATTAACCGACGCATAGTAGATCGGCACTTCGCCGCTGGCAACCCACTGCGGGATACGGGATATTTTTAACTGCCACATCTCCTCGCGTATCTGCCGCAGCAACTGTCTGTTTTCCGAAGCCGGGATCGGCGTATAGACCGAACGCCGCCACGTCAAATAGGAAATCCACGGATAGGGCTGCATCTTGTTTACAACATGGTCCTCGTAGAGCACAAAGCCGTCCGCGAGCACTTCCGCCTCAATCCGCCGCGCCAAAGCCACTCCCTCCTCCGAGACCGAGCGCAACCCCGCCAGCCGCACAACCTCCGCAACCGACGCCAACGCAACAACCACGACCACCGCACCAACCAGCATGTCAGCCCGCAGCGAAAACCGCCGAGCCCCTATCGCAATAAGTCTCGCCAGCGCGTAGCCCGCATAGATTGCCAGTGGATAGGCCAAAAATGTCATAAAACGCGAGGGCGTAAAGGCGGTAAACTGCTCGTCGAAAATCAAATAGGCCACAAAGCGATATCCATACCCCAGCAGGCCAAAACCCAAGGCCAAGGCCGCAAACCAGCTCAACAAAAAACCACCGCGCACATCATCCGCACGCTGCATGGCCAACAAAAACCCGAGCAACCCCAAAGCCAGCGCAACCGGCCCAAGATCCGTGGCGACCTGCCAACCGGTCTTCAAGTCCTCTTCGTAAAAGCGCAACACGTCGGTATGGCCCAACTGACCGAAGTGCCCGACTACATAGGGTCCTATATAAAAAGCGTAAACAAGCAAGGTCAGCGGCCACAACCGCAAGACCCAAACCCGCAACACACCATCCACCCGTCCGATATAAGAAGCCGCGATATAAAACACCAAGACCCAGGTCGCGATCAACCCGCTCAAATGGTGCGCCATCACCAGACCGCCATAACACAACACGGCCAACGCCGTGCCCCGGCGACTGCGGTCGGTCAACCCCATCCAGATGATGGCCAAAAAAAATAACGCGCCCAGCTCGGTCGGCAGCCCGCCCCATTGATAATAGCTGGAAAAACTTCCATGTGAGCAAAGAAACTCATAGACCAGCAGCGCCAAAACACCGGCTCGCAAATCGCCAAAAATCGCCAGCGCCAAGCGCAAGACCAGCAGCCCGGCCAATGGCTGAAACACTAGATGGAGAATCTGGAACGTGATATGAACCGGCTGCCCCGCCCACTGCGAGACCAAGGCGATAAATACGTGCAGCCCCTGCGTATAATTGACCGGTATCGGCTCGAATGGCCGCCAGTCGGCACAGAGCGCATTGCTTTCGAAAATCTTACGCGCCAGAATCAAGTGGAAGGTCGGGTCCCAACCGAGTGGATACTCCAGCGAAAATACGGGCCAGGCTTCTGCAAGCAGCACCAGCGCCAAGACGAGCGTTATCCACCAGGCCCCCGAAGACCAGCGGACCTCTACCGCATATCCACCGCGCGGCAAAAAAATGGTCAATACACAAACTGCCGCATACACCCCCCAGTACAGGTCCAATCGACCGAACATCGCCAGCAAATAAGCCAACGAAACCGTCGCCGCCAGCCCTCCGAGCACACCGGCCAGCAACCGATCGTAAAAGCCATACGTCGCAAAGACCCGCAGCCCAATAAACGCCCAGGGCAACAATAGCCCCCAAACCACCACCAACGCCGCCAGTTTATCCATCACCATAGAGTTTATTTCGGCTCCCGATAGAGATCCTCGTCGCCGAAGCAAACCGCATTGCGTAACGCCTTATCTTTTTTAGCCATATAATATCTCAGTGATCGTTTCTCTTGTTGCCATGGTATTTCCATTGCACCGCACTCCCCAAGGTTTGAAATTACCCGATAGAGGCCGATAAGGGCAATTGCTAAATTTTAAGAAACGCATAGTATGCTACCGCAACTTCGACAAGCTATTATGGTTTGTCTATTTTAAACAGAATACCCGACACGCCTTTACAACTATAAAGAGGAGTAAGTGCCTCCCATGGCGCGCATCCCTAAATTAATATCCGGTCTAAAAACCCTAATGCTCCTGCTGGCAACCGGCGGCTCTTCCGCCACGGTCTCCGCCCAGCCTGCCGCCGTCATCGGTGAAACAACCATCACGTACCAAGCCCTAGAACAACACGTCAAAGGCCAGCTTATCAGACTAGAACAAGAGCGCTACGAAATCCTCCGCGCCGGACTCTACGAATTGATCGGCGATCAGCTTATCGCGCTGGCCGCCGAGGCCAAAGACCAGACCCCCGAACAGTTTTTGGCCGACGAAGTCGAAACCAAAGCCGCCCAGCCCGATTCCGCGCAGATTCAGGAGGTCTACAATTCGAATAAAAAGCACTTCGCCAAAACGCCCATCGACGAGGCCATACAGGAAGTTACGGAATATCTCGTCGGGCAATCCAAACAGAGACGTTATCGGGAAGTACTGGCGGCTCTGGAAGAGCAACACGCGCCGCGCGTGAATCTACGCCCCCCGGTCCTGGAAGTCGGCACCGGTGGCAGACCTTCACTCGGCGACGCCTCAGCACCGATCACCCTAATCGAATTCTCCGATTACGAGTGCCACTACTGCAAAACCGCTGAGCCGGTCATCCGTGAAGTTCTCGAAACCTACGGTGACAAAGTGCATTTCGTCTACCGCGACTATCCGCTCGACTTCCACGCAAATGCCCGCCCGGCCTCGCAGGCCGCCCACTGCGCCGAGCAACAAGGGCAGTTTTGGGCCTATCACGAAAAGCTGATGGCCAGCGAAGACCTGCACCAAGAGCAATACCAAGCCATCGCCGACGAGGTCGGTCTAGATCGCGCGAAGTTCGACGCGTGCCTGACATCGGAGGATTTTAGCGAGGCGATCGACCGCGATATCGCCGATGGCGAGGCGGTCGGAGTCAGCGGCACACCGGCATTTTTTATTAATGGCCGCATGCTCAGCGGCTCACAGCCCTTTGCGCGCTTTAAAGAGCTGATCGACGAGGAGCTTGAGCGGATTGCCGGCGAGTGAACAGCAGACGCCACTGGCGATGTTCGGCGCTGCACCTTGACAGCTTGCGACGAACCGCTTTGACTGTTGCGTATAAACGGACATAATACACGGAGATCTGCATGCGATTTGATACGCTGCTCAAAGGCGGCCACCTCATCGACCCAAAGAATAACCTCGACGCCCCGATGGACCTCGCGATCACCAACGGCAAGATCGCCGCCATTGATCAAGACATCCCCGCCGACCAGGCCCAACAGGTCCTCGACGTTACCGGTCTCTATATTACCCCCGGGCTCGTCGATATCCACACCCACATGTACGCCACCCCCGGCTGGGCCAACGCCTGGGCCGGCGACAATAGCATCCTGCCCGACGGCTTCTCCTTCCGCAGCGGCGTCACCACCATGGTCGACACGGGTAGTGCCGGCTGGCGCACCTTCCCCGACTTCCGCGAACGCGTGCTCACCCGCTTCCAGACCCGCATGTACGCCTTTATCAATATCGCCAGCATGGGTATGGTCTCGACAGACCTGGAGCAAAACGTTTCCGACATGGACGTCGAGCGCACCGCCGCCGTCATGAAGGAGCACAGCGACTTCGTCGTTGGCTCCAAGACCGCCCATTTCAAAAGCCCCGAATGGGTCTCGACCGATCGCACCCTGGCCGCCGGGCAAGCCGCCGGCATGCCCGCGATGATCGACTTCGGGCTCTTTCCCCGCGAGCGTCCCTACTACGAACTGGTCACCGAGCGCATGGCCCCCGGCGATATCAGCACGCATATGTTTTTAGGCGATGTGCCCTGGCTCGACGCCGACGGCAAAGTGCTCGACTACCTGTACCAGGCCCGCAAACGCGGCGTGATCTTCGACGTCGGCCACGGCGGCGGCTCCTTCTACTGGCGCAACGCCATACCCGCCATCGAACAGGGTTTCTACCCCGACTCCATCAGCACCGACCTGCACACCAAGAACATGAACGAAGACATGATGGACATGGTTACCGTAATGTCCAAGTTCCTGGTCATGGGCATGCCGCTTGATGAAGTCATCCGCGAATCCACCGTCAACCCCGCTCGCGAAATCGGCCACGAAGAATTGGGCCACCTGTCCGTCGGTGCGGTTGCCGATGTCGCCGGTCTGAAGATTCTGCAAGGCGACTTCGGCTATACCGATGTGGCCAGCGGCCTGTTGCGCGGCAAACAACGCATTGTCTGCGAACTGACCTTGCAGGACGGCGTGGTCAAATGGGATTGGGACGGCCGCATCGGCATCGACTACCGCGAGTTGCCGCCTCTTTATGGTGTTCGTGATCCGGAGGGGTTGATTCTGCCGCCGGAGTAGGTGTTGGTTGGAGAGGAGGGCTGCGGGGAAGAAAGTTACCCAAAAGCGTCCCCCCCACCTTACCCTACCAATCCTCGCATAACCTCGACACACTTAGTCAATGCCGGCACGGGATTCTCGACATCCGCCTCATACTCGATCACCGCCATCCCGTCAAAACCATCCGCCTGCAACGCGTCGACAAAACCCTTCAGATCCAAGGTCCCCTGCCCCACCACCGTATCGTTCCACATCCCGTCCTTGTCGAATACGAAGTCTTTGTAATGCACCCCGTAGGTCTGCCCCGGAAAGTTCTCGACCCACTTCACCGGATTGCCCTGGCGCGGCCCGATCTGCAACGCCCATGCCGAGTCAATACACAAGCCCACCTCCGGTCCGCCCAAACCCACCAGGTGCTTCAACACATCCGGCGACCCGCCGAACGAATAACCGCCGTGGCAGTGGATACCGACCTTGATGCCGTATTCGCGGCTCCAAGCGCGCACCATAGGGATCGCTTTTGTATAGCT
>DQLG01000807.1 GCA_015660315.1 Candidatus Latescibacterota bacterium | reverse complement strand
GTATGGCACACACGATGTCTATGATTATCGCGCGAACAAGCGCAACGCCGAAGCGCTGGTAGAATACTTGCCAGAGGTCGGCCTCGATTTCGCGATCGTCTACGAGGATTTTACCACCGAGCACGTGGCCAAGGCGCAGGTGGCGGATAGCGAGTTGGCGGCGGCGAAGGCCGACCTGCGCTATATGCAAAGCGCATATTTTTCCCATGACCGGTATATCCGCATAGATGGCGCGCCGCTGCTCTTGGCTTTCGGGCCGAGGTTTTTTGAGACGCCGGGCGAATGGGCTCAGATCTTTGCAGAGATCGACCCGCTGCCGCACTTTTTGCCGCTTTGGCACCAGGCGATGGATGCAGGAGATTGGGCGGCGGGCGAGTTTGCTTGGGTCGGTGAGGGGCATTTCGATATTTTAGACGCGTTCTATCGCGACAGAGTGCCAGAATTACAGACGGCGATGGCGGCGGTCTATCCCGGTTTCAGAGACTACTACCGCGAGGGTGGTTGGGGCGATGGCTTAGGTTGGTCGATTGACCATGAAGAAGGTGCGACCTTCGCCGCGACCTTAGAGCGGGCGGGTCAGTCGGGTTTACCATTTGTGCAGTTGGTCACCTGGAACGATTTCGGCGAGGGCACGATGATCGAGCCGACGCGGGGATTCGGTTTTTCGTTTTTGGTGCAGGTACAGGAGTTTACAGGGGTCGACTTTACCGAGGCGGACCTGGAACTGGTTTATGCGCTCTACCAGGCCAGGAAGCGGCACGCTACGGACGAGGTGATGCAGGAGAAGTTGGACCTGGTGTATCGTTATATGGTTTCGCTGCGGCTAGGGGAAGCGGCTGGGTTGTTGCAAGAGCTATAGGACGGAACTTGACGTTAGGGAAGGCAGATGGAGGCTTATTGTGTGATTGCCAAAACTCAACTCGCCAGACAATGCCAGGTCAGATCCCGGTTTGTCATTCCAGATATGCTATTTTGACAACTCGTTGATTAACGGGAACGCTGTTTTCTGTGAGTAGTCCAGCGTTGCGAAGTATTTGTTGTTTTAATACCAGGCGGGTATTTAGCTCTATATAATTTATATCTCACCCCTCGCTCGCAGCGACGCAATGTAATAGATTTCCTTTTTCTCTCGTTGGAGGCGACCATGAAAAGCCCGGCCATACGCAAACTCCGCCAGAAACTGGCGGCCGACGAACCCGTTTATGGGTTATGGGTTACGCTAGAATCGGCCAGTATCACCGAAATGGGTGTCGCCCTGGGGCTCGACTGGATCGTTGTCGACGCCGAGCACGGCCATTTGGACTGGCGCGATATTCTCGAGCATATTCGCGCGACAGTGCGCAGTGATACGGTGGTGCTAGTACGGATCGCCGAGGTCAATGTCGGTCTGGTCAAACGCGTCTTGGATATTGGCGCCGACGGGGTGGTCGTGCCGTGGATGGAGGAGGTCGAGCAATTGCGCGACGCGGTGGCCTTTGCGCATTACCCGCCCGACGGTCTGCGCGGTATCGGAGCCGAGCGCGCGACCTGCTGGGGGCAGTGTTTTGTCGAGCATGTCGAAGAGGCCGACGAGCACGTGCTGGTGGTGCCGATTATCGAGTCGGTGAAAGGCGGGCAGAATAT
Organism: Candidatus Latescibacterota bacterium; assembly: GCA_015660315.1. Taxonomy (GTDB): domain Bacteria; phylum Latescibacterota; class UBA2968; order UBA8231; family UBA8231. Next base: position 2,620 of record DQLG01000807.1, on the reverse strand, counting down.
CGCACGGCTTTTAGACGTCGACGGTGTGGAGATTTTCTTTTTCGGCCCGGCGGATTATTCGTCTACGGCGGGTTATCCGGGTGAGTGGGAAGGGCCGGGTGTGGCCGAGATGATCGCCGAGGCCAAGGACGCGATCCGCGCGGCCGGCAAAAATTGCGGCGTGGTGGCGACGAGTAACGAGAACCTAGACCAGCGCCTGGAACAGGGGTTTCGCATGTTGGCACTCGGTTTGGACGGCGGGTTGTTGTTGCGCAGCTTGCGCGGGGCACTTGAACATGTGGGCAGAGATCGGCAGATCAGCCCCAGTTTTTCTCCGCAAGGCGTTGGGCAGGTCTCCGAGGCCGTTAGCCCGATCGGCTCTGGCAATAAGACGGAAATCATACCCGGTTTGGTATTTGAAACCCCGTGCCGCAATCCAGCGCAGCAACTGACGACGGGTTTTTCCACTTTCGCGCCCGGAGTGCAGTTGCCCTATCACCACCACCCATATGCCGAGTCGCTAACGTTATTAAGCGGTGAGGCCATCGTTGAGGTCGAAGGGCGGATGTATGCGCTGGAGCGGTACGATAACTTGAGCATCCCCAGCGGTCTGGCGCATGCCGCGTTTAATTCCTCGGTGAGCCAGCCAGCCGTCTTTCACGCCGCGATTCCCACGATCGATCCGAGCAGGACCCCCGTTGAACAGTTTTTCTCGCGCCGACGGATGTCCGCTGACGCTAAGGGTCAGGAGGGCGCCGAGCATCTTACAAGGCATCGCGGCGCGGCGCGTTATGAGAGCGGTTCGCTGACGACTTGCATCGATTTTTTCAATGGCGAGTTGGTGCCGAGTATCGAGATGAGCGGGGGGTGGGCGCTATTCGCCTCCGGGGGGCAGCAACCGGCGCAAGCTTATGACTGTGACGCGTCGATTGCGATTGTTGAAGGCGCGGCTACTTGTATCGTCGAAGGCCGCCACCACGCGTTGGCCGAGCGCACGACGTTGTTATTGCCGCGGGGGCAGGTTTATAGCATTCGTAACGAGACCGATGAGCCGATGGCCGCGATTTGGGTCTGTGCCAGTCCGACCCCGGGCCGGCGGATCGTCACGGCAAGTTGAGCATGCTGAGATTCGCAAAATCGCCGAAGAGTAACTAGTCCTTTTGCTGCCGCGATCAAATTATTACCCGTATTAGTATGGAATCATGGAAAGGGTCGAGATGACACAAAGTCCTTCTTATCGCGTTGGGATTACCGGCGATATGTTCGATAAAATTATGGCGGTTGATAGCGCGCGCGCGGCGTTGGAAAAGGAACCGGGGGTCGAGGTCGTGCGCTTCGAGCACGGGGAAGATCCGGTGTCCCCGGCCGAACTCGACGTGTTCGACGCGGTGTTGGCCGGAGGATTGCGGGTTAGTCGTGAGAGCACCGTTGGTTTGCAGCGTCTTAGCCTGGTCGCCCGTTTCGGTGCCGGTTACGACCGGGTAGATCTCGACGGTTGCAGCGAGGCGGGCGTTATCGTCGCGACCACGCCCGCCGGTATACGCCGAGCGATGTCGACGGCGGCGATGGCGCATATGCTGGCTTTGAGCACGAAGTACTTATTTAAACGCCAGTGCCTATACGAAGGGCGTTGGCATGAGGCTGCTGCCGCCGAACATATCGGCATGGGGTTGGCCGGGCGTGCGATCGGCTATGTCGGCTTCGGCAATATCGGCCAGGATCTCTACCGGCTCGCGGAACCTTTTGATATGCACCATCTGGTTTATGACCCCTATCTCAATGAGAACGCAGCCGCTGGCTTCGATATTGAACGAGTCGATTTTGAGACGCTGCTCGCCCAGTCTGATGTTATCGTTTTGCTGTGTTTGCTCACCGACGAGACGCGTCATTTGATCGATGAGGGTGCGTTGCACCGGATGAAAAATACGGCCTATCTGATCAATGTCGCGCGCGGTGCGATTATCGACCAGGCAGCTTTGGCGCGCGCGCTAGCTGGCGGGGAGATCGCCGGTTGCGGTCTCGACGCCTATGATCCCGAGCCGATCGCGGCAGATGATCCTTTGCTCAAATTGCACAATGCGAATTTGACACCGCATGCGCTCGGTTATACCGATGAAATGATCCGTCTTTGCAGCGAGTTGTGTGTCGAGGCGGCATTGAAGGTACGGCGGGGGGAAGAACCGGCATCGGTGATCAATCGCGAGGTGTTAGAGAGTGCGAAGTTGAAGGCGAGAATGGAGGGTTATCGGCGACAGGGGGATTAGTCGCCGACTTCGACTAGGCGGATTCAACCGCGCGCGCGTTGAGTCCTGGGCCGGGTGGGATACTTCGCTTTCATTCTGCTAGCGGCCTTGCGGCTTAAATGGGCCTGATTAGAACAGCAAGGACAGGTGCCGTGGTCTATATGTGGAAGGCGTCGTAAATAGGTTGAATTGCGTTACGGCTTGTTCGGTCTCGTGCCATTGCCCATCAATTTGCACTTTTTTATACCAGGAACAGATGCCAGCCGTTGCATCGCAGCGTGCGATCATATTGTCTAACAAGAGCACGGGCTAGTGCGCCTCCATCCAGCGTGTATGGCTGCGCAATTCCAGGATAAACGAAGCCCGCCAAGGGGCGGCCGAGCCCCGACGAAACAGTT
>DQLG01000759.1 GCA_015660315.1 Candidatus Latescibacterota bacterium | reverse complement strand
GAGCGCCTTTTACGAATTAAAGAAGAGTATACCGCAAGATAGCAAAGGTAACGCCGACGCTTTAACATTGGCCTTACATGCTTTTTTCTAAGATTTTACTCGCGCAAAAGGTTAAATACAAATAGCCGGATTATCACTCTCTATTTGAGAAATACCCCGGCTATTTTTAATTCTTATTTTATGTTGGCTACTGAGTATATTTACATATTTAACATTATATGTCATCTTCTTCTTTTATTAAAGAAGGTGCAACCACAATTGTTTTCTCCCGTCGCAATAATGCCTGTCCGGGTGCACCTCCCCTAGGTTTGGTCACGTGCTTTACTAATGTATATACAACAGAGACCTTCTTGGCCGTTTTGCCCTTACTCCAAAAAGCCGCCAAACTAGCGGCTTCTTCTAAGGTCTGTTTGTCCGGTTCTTCCTTGCGCCCCTCACGCCGCAAAACAACATGAGAGCCCGGATAACCGTGCGCGTGAAACCATATATCATTTTGTGCGGACATCTTGTGGCTGAGTATATCATTTTCCTTATTGTTACGGCCTGCCCAAACCGACCAACCGGTAGAAGTCTGATAGCGCCGAGGATGGGCGCTTGGTCCCTCTTTCACCTTCTTTTCACTGCGTTTCACCTTATCCTCCTCCTCCAACCAATTGCGCAATGCGTCATCATCTTGCCAGGCCCCTTCTTCAACCGCAATAAGCCATTGTTCCCATTTATCGCATTGATTTGCAAGTTCGTGCAAACGAGGAGGCACGACCTGACAGCGGCGGCGATACTTTTTAACCGCCTTCAAATACCGAGCCGCGTTTTCAGCAGGGCTGCGATTCGGATCTAGTTTAATATTTAATGTTGCACGGCCATCCGGGTCAAAAACATCAACGAGTTCCACCTGCGAAACCCCAGCCGACACCCCGGTGATATTGGCCAATAAAGTATTGCCCATTTTCTCGTAGTCATCTGCATTTCCAGCCTCTGCCAGCTCTCTCTGCATCGCCCCTAAACGACGGCGACCTTTTTTTAATGCTTGCTGCAAGCGGCTTTTGACTTGTTGAACTTTTCTCTGGTTTTTTCGCTTTTCTCGTTCGGCTTCACACCCTGCCCATATCGCCTGGCTAACCTCACCCACCATGCGACATTCCCCTTGCAACCTACGTGGCTCAAGCGCAGAATAACACGCTTTCCCCTGCTCCTCCCATAGGTAGGCCTGAGCAATTGGCGCTGCGCGATAAGCATCAACAGCCATCGCCCACATCGCCATGCCTGGTTGCTCCCCACCTACAACACTCGCCCGATACGACAATTCACGGGCAATATTGACATCTGCGCCACACAACCAGCGCCGAGCGATTTTCCCTAGATCGCCCCCCTGCAATACTTGCTCACTCCAGGCGCTTTGCGGATCAATCCCGGGCAATAATCTTCCCGCCAGCTCAGGCTCGTTATAGATCGCACCAATGCTCGATGGCCTCTTTGCTCCACTCCAGTGACCGAGGATTTCGCCGCTCTCTTCACGCATTAGGAAAAATTGTATTTTGTTGGGGATTAACTGGCAGAGCAAAACGCCATAACTAGCCCGGTCCTGCCTATCGCGACGTTCGAGTCGAATGCGAATAATCCGCTCTTTGCGATCTGCTGAGACTTCGACAATACGAGCCTGTACTAGATATTTTTCAGGACCAGGCCCAGCAGACCAATTCCCCGGCCACGGCCCCGGCCGCAAACACATAATGCCTTCGCGGCCACCCACCGCAAAAAACCACCGATCTGCTCCCGCGCCAGAAAACGCAAGTTCATTGTTGCCAGCATAGGCTCGATCGATCACAGTGCCCGATAATCGGCAACGCAACTCGCAGGCTAACGCCTGAATCGTAAAATAGTCAAATGCCATAAATAAGTGACCTAGGAGCCGTTCGAACTCCTATAAAAAGCTATTCGTCTATTTTGCAATTAGTGTTAGACTGGCGTTCAATTTAGCAACATTGACACGATATTCCTCTTGTCGTTGCCGCTCTCGCTCGACGACCTCAGCCGGCGCTTTACCAGTGAATTTCTCATTAGATAGCTTTGCGTCCAACCCCTTGAGCAAACCGGTGAATTTCTGAATTTCCTTTTCGAGTCGCTTCCTTTCTGCGTCTAAATCGATCAAACCTTCGAGCGGGACATAAATCTCCGCATAAGCCGTGACCGCACTTCCAGATGCTGCGGGTTGGGTGATGGCCTGGCCAATTTCCAGGGTTTCCGCACGGCATAAAAGCATCAGATAAGGTTTCACTTGCTGTAGCGCTTCCTCGATTTTTGGCGAGGAGACCGAGATCTTAACTTGGATCTTTTTGGCCGGGGGCACATTCATTTCACCGCGAATTACCCTAACCGCCGTAACAATCTCCTGCAATCGCTCCATTTGCACTTCGGCATCCGCATCCAATAGCGAAGCATCAAAAACAGGCCATTGTGCAACCATAACGCTTTGTTTCGCCTCTTCCTGCGGCAGAGCCTGCCAAAGCGTTTCGGTAATAAATGGCATAATCGGATGCAATAGGCGCAGCGCATGCTCCAAGACCCGCACCAAATTGTCTTGTGCGACATTCCGCGCCTCAACATCTCCACCTTGCAAGCGAACTTTGGCCAATTCAAGATACCAATCGCAATAATCTCGCCATACGAAATCGTACACCGCCCGAGTCACATCGCTAAAGCGATAATGTTCTAAGTGTTCGGTCACATCGCGCACTGTCGTCTGCAAGCGACTCCAAATCCAACGATCAGCCAATTGTTCCGAAACGCAAACACCAGGTTGATAGCCCTCGGCATTCATTAGGACAAAACGCGTGGCATTCCAAAGTTTGTTGCCAAAATTGCGCCCAGCTTCCGCGCTGCTCGATGATTGCACTTTATTATCGACGACCTCGGCGTCAAAACGCACATCCTGCATAGCACCGGCTTGCGCTAATAAACTATAGCGCGTCGCATCGGCCCCGTAGAGATCAACCAAATCGAGCGGATTGAGACCGGTACCCAAACTCTTGCTCATCCGCCGACCGTCTTTGGTCAGAATCGTCGGATGCACTAATACCGTTTTAAAGGGTATTTGATCGCGGCATTCGAGCGAGGTCATCGCCATGCGCAAAACCCATAAGTAAAGTATATCACGGGCAGTAATCATCAGGTCCGTGGGATAAAAATAATCGAGATCTGCCGATTCGCTTGGCCACCCCAGTGTCGCAAAAGGCCATAGTGCCGAAGAAAACCAGGTATCAAGGACATCTGGATCCTGTACCCAATCCTCCCCTCCGCAATCTTCGCAGCGGGTCGGTTTCTCGACACTGACGAAGGGTTTCGCGCCATCGGCCACTGAGACCCTGAAACTGCCCTGCCGCAGCGCTTCTTCCCTTGCCAGATCCCCCATGGGCACTAAACCATCGGCACTGCATTGCATACAATACCAGGCGGGAATGCGATGGCCCCACCAT
>DQLG01000657.1 GCA_015660315.1 Candidatus Latescibacterota bacterium | reverse complement strand
TGGCCGCCGAGTGATGATGAATTATTAAGCCTCGAAGGGATGGCGCGGCAGGTGTCAATCAGCTGGGGTTATTGGTTGGGTAAATAGGAAATGACACAGGATCAATGGTAAAGCGTGATGGATCATAACCAGAGTCATTTCAGTGGGGCAGATTTACCTGTTGATAACATATATCCTGGTTCGATGTGCAGGATTGGCACAGTGCAGCTATTATAAAATTGCGCCAAGCGTAGCCCCCCATGGTCCATCGGTGACGTATGATTATAAGTAAATTCGGACTGATGTTACTTAACTTTGCATTTGGCGCTGAAACGCATCTCGCCTTCAGGGTGTTGTTTGTGCAATAACTCGGTTAGGCGATCTTTTGCGTATATTAACTCATATGGCAGGTATGTAAAAAAACGCAAAAAGGCTGGCGATTGGGCAATAATGGTGGATAAAGCGAATTTGCTTGGGTTAGATCAGCTCATTCACATTTTTCAAGGGAATTGCGGTTTGGAACTCGACTATGGCGGAGGGCGTCAAGTGATCGCACTCCTTTGGCGGGCTAGGTGAAACGATTCCAGTCTGTTGTATATCTGTTGGCTTTGCTGGTAGTTGGCCTGGGCACCTATGCGAATAGCCTGCAGGGCGGTCACTTTATCCTCGATGACGAGCCGTCGATCAAGTCAAATTTTGATATAAGGCAAATTCTGCCGCTATGGCGCGAGGCTGATCGAACCTCTAACCCCCCTGTCAACAACCGGCCGGTAGTCCGGCTCTCCTTGGCCCTGAATTACGCCTATGGCGAATTTCAAGTTCGCGGATACCGGGCAGTTAACCTAGGCGTGCATCTATTTTGCGCATTGCTGCTTTTTATTGTTGTGCGCAATACACTGCTCAGTTCCGCGTTTGCCGGCCGTTATCTGACTACAGCGGATAGTTTGGCATTTGCAATTGCTTTGATATGGTTGGTTCACCCCCTGCAAACGCAATGTGTAAACCATACGATCCAACGCAGCACTTCGTTGATGGCCTTCTTTTATTTGCTAACGATTTGGTGTGTGCAAGTGGGGGGAGAAAAGCTTGCTTGGCATGTGCTGGCGGTGGGCGCTTGTGGGTTGGGGATGGGGAGTAAGGAGGCGATGGTCACCGCTCCGATCGCCGTTCTGCTCTATGACCGAACATTTTTGGCTGGGTCCTTTCGCAAAGCATGGGAAATTCGCTGGCGATTGTATCTGGGGTTGGCTGGTAGTTGGTTTTTTCTTGCATTTCTAATGCGGAGCAGCCCACATGGGAAATCCATCAATCTTTCCGAACCCTACATCGCTTGGCACTACGCGCTAAACCAGACCCGAATAATACTTGAACACTATCTAGCCACGCTCTTTTGGCCTGTTTCTTTGACCAATTTCTATGGTCCTATTCGCTATGTGCAATGGATGGATTTATGGGGCTATGTGCTCGTTGTGTTGGTGCTCCTAGCCGCAACGGCGTACGCTCTTATTCGTCGACCCATGGTTGGTTTTCCCGCGGCCTGGTTTTTCTTGTTATTGGCACCAACGTCAACGGTCGCGGCGATTTTTTGGGAGGCCATGGCCGAACGTCGCCCTTATCTCGCGCAAGCCGGGATTATCGGGTTGGTGGTGGTTTGGTGCCATGGCCGTATAAAAGACCAGGTTGCAAGGGGAATGCTTTCGCTGAGGGGAGTGCAGTGGATCTGTCGTGGTAGTTTGGGGTTTGTCGTCGCGGTGTTTATTAGTTTAACAGTCGAGCGGAACAGGGCATATCAAGACCTGGAGGTGCTTTGGGGGGCGGAGATTGAGTATGTCGAAGAGGTGGTGAGTGAGTTGCAGGTGGTGTTGCCTAAAGTATCCTATCATCGAGCTGAGGGGTATATACGGCTCGGGCTCGTTTTTGCCGATGCGGGGGATTGGCAGCGGGCCGAGGAAAATTACAAGCAGGCATTGCTTGTTTATCCTGGTCATTTTGGGGCTCATAAGTGGCTGGGGCACATGTACAAAGAGTTACAGCAAGCTGATCTGGCCATTTACCATTTTCGCCAGGCTATTGCGCTCAATCCTCAAGCCTACAATGCGCACAATGCCCTGGGGGCCTTACTGTGTATGCGGGGGGAGGTCGCCGAAGGCATTGGGCACCTGCGAACCGCGGTGGATATTTATCCTAATTATGTATGGGCGCATAGTAACCTGGGCGCGGCTTTACGGATGTCGGGCGATGAGGTAGCAGCTCGGAAAGAATTTAGGCGAGCTTTGATGATTGCGCCCGAATTTGGCCCGGCGCGGGAGAATTTGGCGGGAATGGACGGTTAGGAATGGGCCATATCGAGTGCCTGGCGGACCTTGACCGTAATAGCCCCCTCGCTAAAAGGCTTGCGCAATAGCGCATTCGGATCGATTTCGCCGCTGAAATGCTCATTGGTATCGGCGCTCATATAGACCACCTGCATTTCGGGGCGCAGTGGCTTGAGCTGTTTGACGAGTTCGGGGCCGCTCATATCGGGCATCACTACATCGGTCAATAACAAATCTATCGTAGAAGGGTAACGGTTGACGAGGGCTATCGCCTCAAGGGGTGAAGCGGCCTCGATAGTGGTAAAGCCGTTTCGTTCTAACATCCGCCTGGCAAGTTTTAACACTCCAGGTTTGTCTTCCACGACTAAAATCGTCTCCTCGCCGTGGGCCTTATTTTGCGGGTCTTCGATTGTGGCATGTGGTGCTTGGCCTTTTTGTAGCGGCAGGTATATGAGAAAGCTCGTGCCTTCCCCAGGAGTGCTTGCTACGTCGATGGTCCCGCCGGCTTGTTTGATGATTCCGTAGGCCGTAGCCAACCCCAGGCCGGTGCCTTTGCCAAACTCTTTGGTGGTAAAGAAGGGTTCGAAGATTCTGCTGCTCGTGCTTTCATCCATACCCGTTCCCGTATCAGTTACCTCTATCAGTGCATAGTGCCCGGCCGTTAGCTCGGCAAGTTTCCTGAAAAGATTGTCGCCTAAGTCTAGGGGACGGGTCCGGACGAGAAGTTTGCCCCCATCGGGCATAGCGTCACGGGCATTCAATGCCATATTGAGCAGGACTTGCTCCAGTAGGCTGCGGTCTATATATATCGTCCCCGCCTTGGGGTCGAGGTCGATTTCTAGCTCGACATCCTCGCCGATAAGTCGTCGCAACATTTTATGCAGCTCGCGGACGGTGGCATTGATTCCGATTTTTTGCGGGGTGGAGATTTTGCGGGCGGAAAAGGC
>DQLG01000694.1 GCA_015660315.1 Candidatus Latescibacterota bacterium | reverse complement strand
TAAATGCTTTGATAGGAACTAGCCATAGGGATTACTCCTTGACTAAGCTGTGTTGATTATTTGACTGGGCGGCGCAATTACCGGTACGGGACCGTGTTGCTAACAAAAGCGATCTGCGTGCTATCCGGCGACCACGAAGGCACATTCATCGTGCCTTGACCGCCATACAGATAGGCCAACACTTTGGGCGTGCCGCCATCGCGCGGCATCAGCCGCAGATAGATTCGCTTGGCCGCTGGGTGATCGCTCGGTTCGACTTCGCCGACTAGGTAAGATACGAATACGATCCATTGGCCGTCGGGTGAGATATGCGGGAACCAGTTGTTGTATTCATCGTCCGTCAATTGCTGCTGGTCGCTGCCATTCGGCTGCATGCGCCAGATCTGCATGCGCCCACTACGCACGCTATTGAAATAAATATACTCGCCGTCCGGCGTATATTCCGGCCCATCGTCCAAGCCAACAGTCGTAGTCAGCTGTGTTTCCTCGCCGCCATCAACCGAAATGCGATAGATGTCGAACTCGCTATTGCGCTGTCCGGTATAGACCAGGGATTGGCCATCCGGCGACCAGCCGTGTAGATAAGAGGGTCCCGTTGGCGTAATGCGCTTGGGCTGACCGCCCTCCACGGGAACGGTATAGACGATCGAAGCTCTTTCTTCTTTACTGCTACTGCTGATCGCCAGCATTGTGCCGTCGAACGAGAGCACATGATCGTTGTTATTGCCGACCACATCACCTGTATCTATGAGCGACGGTATTTTTGTCTCCAGGTCAAAACGATATAACCGCCCATTTTCGTTATAAATCAGCGCCTTGCCATCGACCATCCAGTTCGGCGCCTCAAACACATGATCTGCACTATAAATGATCTGACGCAAACCGCTCTCAATATTCAAAAGCTCCAAGTGGCTGCCAAATGCATCGGTGCCGCGATCAAAATCTTCTTTTACCAGCACGACAATACGCACATCGCAAAACGCGGCCCGTTCTACCACATCGTCCTCGTGCGAACAGACGAATAAACCGACATATACCTCGTCGCCCAAATCGATATCCGTGGCTTCAACGGCAACAAACGCTTCGCCATGTTGGGCAACTGACATAATATAGGTAAGGCCTTTGCGCTCCAACTGGATAACATCCGCACCCGTTTGCGGCGCCTGTACTTCTTCAGTCTGGCCGCCCTCAGTCCGGCGAAATTGTAGCGCCAGCAGCCCATCGCCGTGAATGCCAGTGCTCACATTAGGCGAGTCCGTGTCGAGACTCGTACGCGCCATCCATCCAAATTTGCGATGTGCATTTACGCCCTCGCCTATCAGTTCAGCCCGAGCGGTTACAATGAAATCGCCACTCAAACGTCTCCACACGAAATGAAAATCATCGTGGTCTGCCCAGACATTCGCGCCGGCACCGGTGATGTTATAAACCTGTTGTTCAATATCGTAATCACAGGAACCGGAATGATGAATTGATCCGATATCCGCTTGGTCCTCAAATTGACCAAGAGCATACTTATCATGCGGCCCAGACGTCATGGCAATATATCCTCTTATTCACAGCAAAAGCGCTATGAAGCTATATCAAATCGATGGCCTTCAAACTGTCAATCTTGTTATTAGGGTAACACGGCAAGTAAACATCCCAGACGTCCCCAGGCCCTCAGACTCTTAGACTCTTAGACTCTTAGATCCCTTAGACCCCTTAGACCCCTTAGACCTAAACCGCGCGCAAAGCGTCGATCGCGGCACTCGCCGTTCCGGCCCTACCACCAGTGAGTTCAGCATAGGCCGCCACCCCCACCAAGGCGCTGACACCGGCTTCGTCCAACCCAGCTTTGTCGGCCAATTTGCCGATCAAGTGCAACTGTTTGGCACTTGGCGCGAGTCCCTCGGACTGCAGGGTCGAGAGGTGATCGATCAGGGCACTCGCCTCGTCGCGATTCAGCTCAACTCCCGCCAGCCTTAAGTTCGCCGATTCAACCGCTTCTTCTTGAGTAAGGTCCGCGGTTTCCAGCATCCGCTCCAGGTAGCTGAGTTGTTTCTCACTGGGCAGCAGGTTGATACCTCGGGTCCGCAAGTCGGCAAGCAATGTCCTGCCCTCTTGCTCGGAGAGGGTATCGAGATCCCCGATCTCCTCTGTTAGCTCCGGCGCAGCCGCCAAAAACTCCTGCAACTTAAGGCGACTGCGAGGCACCAATGGCCCCGCGTTGCCCGCCTCTTGGGCCGAGGCATGTGCGGCCTTAAACTCGTCACGCATAATTTCCCATACCTCGTTAGCCGCGCGCCGGCCCTCGGCCACATCGTCAAGCTGCGTCTCCATCGTGGCGGTATATTCGGTCTGAAAAACCTCTCGCTCACCTTTTAGACAAAACAACGGGGCCGCCTCCAACCAGATATCGCGCCCGCCCTTAGTGGGGATCACAGCGCCATCCTCTATAGTGACGTAGTCTCTTTCTTCCAAACGGTCTACGGTTTTGGCATAAGTAGAGGGCCGGCCAATGCCCGCCTCCTTCATCGTTCGCACGATGGTGTGGGGCCTATACCGCGCTGGCGGTTTGGTCGCGTCCTCCTTCAGTGCCGGGTTTTCATGCTCGGCATCACCAGGCACCCACTCGAAGCTCGCTCCAGTGTCGACGCTAACCGGAGTGGTGTCCATCTGATCCCCCAAGGCCTCGAAAGCACGCCGCCAACCGGGCTCGGCATACCAACCCACTGAGCCGTCCAAGACTAAATCGAGTCCTTCGCACTGCCCCTTGAGCGAGAGGGTCACTCGCTGTGAAGGCAGCATGAGCGAAGCCAATGTCCACGCACGAACAAGGGCATAAAGTTTCTGGGCATCGGGCTCGGCGTCGGGCACGGTTGCAAGTTGGAAATTCGTCGGCCGAATGGCTTCGTGCGCATCTTGCACACCCGCGCCTGCCTCGGCAGTGGCGACCGTACCAAGCAACTCAGCATCCCAGGTCTCGGAGATCAACGAGCGACCGGCCGCCACCGCCTCAGCAGCCAAACGCGTGGAGTCGGTGCGGATGTAGGTTAAATACCCAGCCTCGTAGAGCTTTCCCGCTAGTGCGGCGGTCTTGTTCGGCGACCAGCCCCAGCGGTTTCCCGTAGCTTGAAACAAGGTATCGGTACTGAAAGGTGGACGCGCCGCTTGGGACTTTTCGCGACGGGTAACCGCACTCACCTGCACGCACTTCGCGGCGACCAATGCCGCATGCGCAGACTCAGCCAGTGGCGCCTGCGCGGTGCGATAGGCGGAGAAACGGTGTTGCTCATCCACCCAGGCGTCCACATCATCTTTCTCATGAAAGCGGACACGCCAATCAGTGACTGAGGTTTCCGCATTGACCTCAAAGTAGCGTACCGGGACGTGCGCTTCCCGCTGTAACTCCCGCTCGACGATAAAGCCAAGCGTCGGCGTCTGCACCCGCCCCATGGAGTTGGTGGAGGTGTTGGTGTAGCGCCTGGCGATCCGGCTTGCCCGCCAGCCCACCATACGATCCATAAACATGCGGATCAGCGCCGCATCTACCAGCGCCTGGTTCACATCGCGAGGTTTGGCTACAGCGGCGTGCACTGCCGGCTCGGTGATTTCCTGGAACGACACCCGATGCAGATCGCCGAGCCCTGCAAGTAGCTTCTCGAGATGCCAGGCGATGAGTTCACCCTCCCGGTCCGGGTCAGCCGCTAGGTAGAAAGTGACCGCGTCGTGTTGTGCGGCTTCCTCCTTGATCGCGTCGATGGCCGCCTCGCCACGCTCGGTCCAAAACCACGGCGGCTTGGGAAGTTCACCAGACCGGTTGGACCAGTACGCTTTGCGGACCTCTTTGGGCGGGTGGATGGAGCGATCTTGAGCCAGACGTTCAATATGGCCTCCCGTGGGCAATACCCGCCACTGGTCTTTCCCCAGATGTTTAAGCAGAGTCTTGCATTTGGCCTTTGATTCGACGAGCAGGATATTCATATGATGTATTGTCGATTTCTGTGGAGGGTAGATTGTAATGGTAGCGCGTGGTGGGCGGGTGGATCATCACTGACCGTGCCGCCGGACAAGCGGAACACAATCTATCTTCTCGCGCCATTCGTGCTGTGCGTATAGCAATATTATAAAGGGCCTTTTAGGGCGTCTGGTCAAGCGTCAGGGGTATCTTTATGGCGGCATCTTTAACATCGGCCCAGCGAATCAATCGGCGAAACAACCGCAAAGGCTATTTCAAGCTGGGTTATCTCGGGGGGCCACAAACGTAAGCAACGCCCGTGGATTGCCAATCAGGATCTGGCCAACCTCTTCTTCGCTGATTCCGCGCATGCGCATTAGCGGGACGATCTCAGCCAGAATATAATGATATCCATGGCCGCCCCATTTGGCGAGTCGGAATGCCTGCGCGATGTCGTGGCTGATCAGGATCTGCTGCGTCCAACCCCGTTCGATCATCCAGCCGATGTCGGCCACCCTGCCGGCGTCATTAAGAAGGTGAACCGCGGGGTTGTGGGGATAAAACCCAGACGGGTAATTTCCGAAGAGGTCGTACGACAAGTAAGCCCCGGTCTCGGCGATCTCCTGCAGCGTGTCCCGGTTGAAAACCGTGCGGTCGAGGTGGGCGAGCACGACGCGCCGCAGGTCTGCACCGGCCGATCTGAGTTCGTCAAGGATCTGCAATGGGGCGGTCTCTTCCCTGCCGGGATGGACAAAAATACAAGCACCGGTTTGCCGTTGGGCCCTCGCGGCCGCACGCAGACACTTTCGCTCGTCGTCGTGCAGGGGCGAGGAGCAGCCAATTTCTCCGATGACCCCAGCCCGCACCCCGGTATTGCTGCGGTACACGACTCCCTTGCCGGTGGAACGCGATTCCTTCTCGGCCGCCGCGCCCTCGATAATGTCGGCGACAATCATCGCGGCGATCTGCTGCTCACTCCACTCGGAGAGTGCGGGCGGGTGAGTTGCCGCGACATAGAACCCGCAGCCCATCACGACGTGGACTCCGGCGGAGCGGGAAATTCGCTGGAGCCCCACAGGATCGCGGTAGATACCCGACAGAGTAAGATCGACCATCGCCTGACCCCCATACTGTTGGAAGAGCCCGAGTTCCTCGACGGCGGTCTCCACACTGTCCAGTCTATGGTGAGCCGTGCCGAATTCGGAGTAGTTTCGGCAGTAGGCCGCCGCCTCGGCCGACACGGGTCTCGCATAGAAGCCACGGGCGGTCGCCGTGTTGGGCGGGGGAAGCAGGTCGGACAAGTCAATCAAGAGGTGCTCGTGTGTGAGGCAGACGCCAAGCATTTCAGGATCAATCAATCCAGTGACAGTCTGGATATTACCAGTTAGGCCAGCGGGCAACCGCTGGTCTCCGTCTTGCGCGATATCTTCTTGTCTCATAGCTCCTCTTCCGTGTAGTTGGTCGACTAATTCCCGAGGAAAAAATGGCCGATCCAGTGCAGCACTTTAGCGCAAAGCTATAGGCAGCGGTGCTTCGCAGCGGAGCAGTTGCCCCTTGGGATCGCGTAGTCTTAGTCGATGCGCATGCAGTTGATAACCTAGATCACCGGGCAAGGCGTCGACATTTCCGACGCGGCCACCCCGGACGTAGAGCGGATCGCCGAGCAGGGGGGCTCCGATCGCGGCGAGGTGGATGCGAATCTGATGGGGGCGGCCGGTGCGGATCGTCACCTCTAACAAGTTACCGTCGGCCTCGCGCCGCAACAGGCGATAGTCGCTGCGGCTAGGCAGCCCCTCTGGGTCGGCACACCACAGTCGGCCCAGGCGCGGATGCTCCAACGCCCCGATCGGCGTTTCGATCCGACCTTCCGCCTCCAGTTCGGCCTTGACGGTGCGACAGCGGTAGATCTTTTCGATCGACACCGCAGAAGCGGTCACAGCTTTGCCATGGTCGCGCAGGGCCGCACTGAGCCAGGCGCGGCTCCGGCCCCGGCGCGCACAGATCAACAATCCCGAAGTACCGCGTCCCAGCCGATGCACTGGGCGCGGAGGGTCGACGGGCCAATCTTGTTCTAACAAGTGCAGCAGCGTGTGTTCGAGAAAGCCCCCCGCCGGCATCACCGGCAACCCGGAGGGCTTGTTGACAATCAGCAAATCGCCATCGTCGTGGATGACTTCGAACTGCAACGGCACCTCCGGCTCCTGCCAGGGCGGCCGGTGCCAGACCAGTTGATCCCCCACC
This sequence comes from Candidatus Latescibacterota bacterium, assembly GCA_015660315.1. GTDB lineage: Bacteria > Latescibacterota > UBA2968 > UBA8231 > UBA8231. The sequence goes on along the minus strand of DQLG01000694.1, from coordinate 2,107 downwards.
GCCAGCAGCAGATCGTCTCGGATACGCAAGCCATTATGTTCAATCTCGCCGCCGGCCAAGCGCCGCCGCCAGCAAGTAATATCCGAATGGCTGTACTTCTGGCTATAGAAGCCGCTGATCGAGAGCCCCGACGCTTTGTCCCGCACGTAGTCTCGATAGGACCAGCCCCGGTTCACTGCAGATTTACCACAAAAAATACTCCGATCCCATAATAGCCCCCGACCTAGGTGTATGAGGACGTTTTAACCATACCGTCGTAAGCCACTCCCGCAGCAGTATAGAGCTTACGCCGGTTTTTTGTGTTTATCGTATTCCCCGCTATGGCCATAATATTGTTAGGCCCGCGCAATTGCCGATGCGGGACTGTGTTGCTGACAAAGGCTACCTGTTTGCCATCGGGTGACCACGAAGGCATATTCATCCGCCGATCTGCTCTCAGTTCAAGAAATCCACACCGTTTTGTATTCGAAAAAGGGCTCTAACCCCATCTCGCCGTAGCGACGGCCAATACCACTCTGTTTAAAACCGCCCCAAGGCGTGCGGTGGCTCAACGCGCTGCCGCAATTAACAGCCACGATCCCCACTTCCAATCGCCGTATAAAATAGCGCTGGCGCGCGGGCTCTTGCGTCCAGAGCGAAACGAGCAGCCCGTAATCGGTGTCGTTGGCCAGCGCCAGCGCCTCCTCGTCACTGTCAAAAGTCAGCACGGATACAACCGGCCCGAAAATTTCGTCGCGACAAACCGGACTAGATTGATCGTCAAAGGCAAAGGCCGTGGGCTCAAAATAACAGCCCTTTGCATATTCGTCTTCTGTCGCACGACTCCCGCCAAACAATAATGCACCCTGCGTCTTTCCCATTTCTACATAGCGTTCCACACGCTCTATCGCCGCCCCGTCGATCAACATACTGGGCCCTGCGGCTTGTGCCTTTTCTTGTAATAGCGCGACAAATTTGTCGCGCACTGAACTATGCAACAATACCCGACTTATCGCCGAGCACGCCTGTCCGGGAAAGGCCGAACCTATGGTCGCGTCCACGGCTGCTGCAAGATCGGCGTCGGGAAAGACGACCTGCGCCGTTTTGCTGCCCAGATTGAGTTGCACCCGCTTGAGATCTTCGGCGGCGGCGGCCATGATCTTTTTGCCCGTAGCCGTGCTGCCGGTAAAACTGATCAGCCGCGTGGCCGGATGCGCGACGAGCGCCTGCCCCACCTCGGGGCCTTTGCCGCTGAGCGCGTTGACCACCCCGGGGGGGAAACCGGCTTGGTGAAATACCTGCATGGTCTTGAGCGCCTGCGGCGCTTCCTGGTCGGGCGCTTTAACCACGATCGTATTACCGGCTACCAGTGCCGGCACAGCCGCCAAAAGAGCGCCCAACATCGGCCCATTGAAGGGCACAAAAATAGCGACGACACCGAGCGGTTCTCTATACACATAATTAGTCTGTTGGTCGCCGTGCTCGATGAGCGTACCCGCTGGGTCGTCGAGCTTGCCCACATAGTAGTCGATAACCCGTTCGATTAGCGGCGGGATGCCCGCCCCACCTTGGGGCTGGACCTTGGCGGCTGCCAGTTCGTCAGCCGTAGCGGAGAGCATTTCTTTGAGCTTGGCGAACAAAGCGCGCTTGTGTTCTACGCTACAGAACTTCCACTCGGCGTAAAACGCCTCGTGCGCGGCGGCCACGGCGCGATCTACATCGACCCGAGTGGCATCGGCCACTTCGGCGATTAAGGTGCCATCTACGGGGCTATACAGGGGATAGTAGCGCCCAGAAGCTGGGGGGCAAATCTGACCCCCGGTCAGCAAATCATATTTTTTGATACTCATTTCATATTTCTCCTATTCAAACCACTGTTACTGATGCCCAACAAACGAACGTTCTTCTCATATGCCAACGGCAGTCTATTAAGCCGTCCCTTATTGTCTCTTCGTCATGTATCGCCTCCAGCGATTATTCTATGGCAAAAAAATAGCCATTGCGGTGATGGGAGAAGACTTTATCTCCATACAAAGCCGGCACCCCTTCTTCCATCGGCCCGCCAACATAGCAGCGCCAAAGCAATGTGCCGTTGTTGGGATTCACACAGTTCATGAATACACCTGCC
>DQLG01000860.1 GCA_015660315.1 Candidatus Latescibacterota bacterium | reverse complement strand
GTCGTGTCTGGCGGGGTTGTTGATTTTGCGCAGATTGTCAATATGGCGCTCTTGCGGGGCGCCGGGGTCGAATTCGATGCACTCGGTCGGCAAGGGTAGGTCTCCTGCGGCGATCGCTTCGACGTGGGAGCGCAATGCGGCGACTGCTGAGTCGTTGAGGGATTTTTCGAGGACGGTGTAGCCGTCGGATTGGTATTGTCTAATGTGTGTCGGTGTTAAGCGGGCCATCTGTCATTCCCCCGAATCGTTTTTCTTTACTCGTCTTTTGCAATCGCCGTGGTTCGGCGATTGGTTGAGTTTTTCTGGCGATAATATAGCTCTGTGAAGGATCGTGAGACAAGGTGAGTTGCTTGACAGGGGGGTGGTGATTGTGCTTGTTGGGGCTGGTTTTCGCGTGTATTGAAGTTGATACTGTGCGTGGATGATACTGTGCGTCGACGGATTGGGAGAGGGGTATATCTTCGCTCGTGTCCCTGCGCCGTGTGGGGGCGGCCTTCGGTAGCTCGGATCATATCCTGTGAGTCTCCGAGGGCTGTAGCTGATATACCCTCCTAAAATCCTCCGTAGCTTGTGTCTCATCTGTAAATGTTTTTATAAGATGGTTCTGGCCAAATTCGCCATCGTGTCCTGTGTGGTATTAAGTCTTGGAGTCTAACCCATTATGAAAATAAACCCACAAGATTTGCTCGATGATGGCTTTGTTGTTCTACGCGAGGTAATACTCCCGGCAGAATTGGAGGCGTTGCGCACGGCCTTTGAGACGCTGGTAGATCGCCAGCGGGAAAGATGGGCGGCCGAGCGTGGACCGGACGATCCGCCGGGTGGAGCATGGGAGATAGGTGGGCAGCCGCGCTTGGTGCATTTTGAGCAATTGATTGACGCAGAGACGGCGGCCGCTGTTGAATTCTGCCTCGGGGAGCGCACCTTGGGAGCGAGTCGTCAGATTATGGGGGCAGAGGATGCCGTGCCTACCGCGCTGATGATGATGTGTAATCCGGTCAAAGACCACGGGCCGGCGAACTGGCACCGCGATATCCACCCGATCGACCAGGCGCCGCTTTGCGGGTTGCAACAGGACTTAATGGTCAATGGGCCTGGGTATTTGCAGTGGAATATCCCGCTCTACGACGACGATGTGTTGTGGGTCGTGCCGGGCAGTCATAAACGGACGAATACGGAGCAGGAAAATCGACAGTTATTGGCCGATGCCAAGGTGCCCTTGCCCGGTAGTGTGCCGGTTGCGCTAAAGGCTGGGGATGGTGTGGTCTATACCAATACGATATTGCATTGGGGCAGCAACTACAGTACTGTCAAACGCCGTACGGTGCATCTTGGCTATCGCGCTTTTGGTGGGCGACAATATCCCTATGTGCCGCAGATGGAACGCCGAGGAGATTATATACTGTATTTGCGCCCTGAATATCAGGCGCTATGTGCGCATCACCAGGCGCTCTATGCGACGGACTGCGATCAGCTTGAAGCGGTGTTTCGCGCGGCGATCGCTGGGGATAAGCCGGCTTTTTTTGCGGCGCTTGAGATTTTACACCCCGGCGAAGATGAGCGGCTGATTTGCGCGATCCTCGTCTCCAAGCTGGCGTATAAGATGTGTCGAGGCGATCATCCGTACCGGTCGGGTTATGGAGGTGATTGGTCGCAAGATCGCGCATTGGGACGAAGGTTCAGCGAGGAAGATAAAGATATACTGTGGCATCGATTCGCGTCGCTCGATCGGCGTTTGCAGGGCGCGGATGAATATTTTGTCCCCGGCTTCCAATCCGGACCGATGCCTTATTTTTTTGAAACAATACCCGTGGGCTTGGATCTAGACGAGATCGTCGCGGGCTGGTAAAAGGAGTAGGTGATGACTATAGAGACTAAAATGGACCTCGAAGGTTTGGTCGCGGTTGTAACGGGTGCGGCGCAGGGCCTTGGTCTTGGCATTGCCCGAGAGCTTGCTCGGCGCGGGGCGCAGGTGATTGTTGCCGACATACAATTGGATAAGGCCGAAGAGGCGTGCGAACAGATGCGCGCCGATCGCCTTGCAGCGCATGCGGCGCAATTGGATATTACCGCCAGCGCGGCGGTAAACAGTTTTTTCATCGGTCTCGACAGGCTCGATATTCTTGTCAACAACGCCGGGACCGGCCAACAGGTGACGCCGATTTCCGAATTGCCCGATAGTGAGTGGCACCGGGTGATGGATGTGACTTTGACCGGGGCTTTTTATTGTTGTCGGGCGGCGGCGGGCATTATGGAGCGGCAAGAATCGGGTGCGATCGTCAATATATCTTCGATCAACGGTCAGAATCCGGCGGCTCTAGTCGCGGCTTATAATGTCGCGAAAGCGGGTATAATTAGTCTGACTAGAACCTTGGCTTTGGAGTTGGCAGCTTATGGGGTGCGGGTCAACGCGGTGTGCCCGGGGCCGGTTTATACGGATTTCAATAAGCGAAATATGGCGCAGCGTTGCGAGAGTCTAGGGATCGACGAGGACGAGATGATCGAGCGCATTCGCGGTGCGATCCCGCTCGGTCGCTGGGGTGAACCAGAGGATATTGCCCGCGGTGTGGCTTTTCTGTGCAGCCCGGAGGCCGGTTGGATGACCGGCGAGGTCATGCGGGTTTCGGGTGGTATGGAGGGGGTGTCGGCGACGCCGCCGAAGAGGCCCAAAAAATAAGGTGTATTGTGATGCGATTAACCGATAAATTGGCTGATGCGCGTGCCTGGCGCGGTGAAAACCTGAGCGCGCAGTGGCGCTTTACCCTGCCGGCGGAATGCTCGCAGGCATTGGTAGAATCGCGTGATGCGAGGGCGGCGCAGTGGGCTAATGGCGCGGTGGTGGGGGCCGTCAGTGCAATCGATCCGCGTTGTCGGGGTGGGCTGCGACCGGTGGCCCGTGCGCTGGAAGAGGGCCCGGGTTTTGCGATAATCGAAGGCTTAGATGTTGTGGGTTATGGTAGGGAGGATTTGCTTGCGGCTTATTACGCGCTGGGGCATTGCCTCGGTGAGCCGATAGTGCAGAATATTGAAGGCGACCTGCTTTATGATGTACGTGATACCGGTCAGGATGTAGCAGAGGGTGCGCGTTTCTCGGTGACCAATGCCGAGAGCACTTTCCACAACGACAGCGCTTTTAGCCCGAGAATTCCAGATTATGTCGGTCTGCTTTGTTTGCGCTCAGCGAGCGTCGGCGGGCGGAGCCAACTGATTAGTGCTTGCAGCTTGCACGACGCTTTATTGGAGGAAACCCCCGATGTTTTGGCTGTGCTCTACGATGATTTCTGCTTCGATCGTCGCGGGCAGTATCATTCGGGGGAAGATCCGGTCCATCGCGCGCCGATTATGGCCTGGGACGGTCGCGAGTTGACGATGCGCTACCTGCGGTATTATATCGAGGTCGGGCACGAGCGGGCGGCAGTGCCGTTGAGTGCGGTGCAGAAGCAGGCTCTGGCGGCGGTAGAAGAGCTATTGCAGCGGCAGTCGTTGCGGCTGGAGTTCGATTTGCAGCCAGGACAAATGCTCTTTGTCAACAATCACTGGATTTTGCACAATCGGACGGCGTTTGAGGATGATGCGGACCCCGAACGTCGACGTCACTATAGTCGGCTCTGGTTGGGCCGCAGGGGAGATTCAAAAAATGGCAAAATATAAAGCGGGTATTATCGGTCTGGGTTTTATCGGTGCGGCCGACCAAGTTTCGGGTGACGCGCTGGGCCAGTTGGTCGAGGATCTCGACGGCACTCATCTGGTGTCGCTGGAAAATCATCCCGATGTCGAGGTCGTGGCTGGATCAAGTCGGGATGAGGGGCGGCGTGAGCGTTTTGCGGCGCGCACCGGGGCCAGGACCTACGCCGACTGGCGCGAGATGGTCGAGGATGAAGACCTGGATATTGTCAGCGTCGCGACCTATACGCCGGCGCACGAAGAAGTCACCGTCGCGCTCGCCGAGCGTGGGGTGCGGGCGATCTTTTGCGAAAAACCGGTGGCCCCATCGGTGCCAGATGCCGAACGGATGCTCGCGGCAGTCGCCAAGGCCGGAGCATTATTGGTCTTTAACCACCAGAGGCGTTTTACTACCAGCTATCGCCGTGTGCGTGATCACATCAAGGCTGGGGGCATCGGCGAGTTGACTTCGGT
>DQLG01000563.1 GCA_015660315.1 Candidatus Latescibacterota bacterium | reverse complement strand
GCGAAAAACCGAATCGCAGCTATGCCAGCGAATTGGCCGCACGCGGTTTTGTTACCTTGGCGCCTTCATATCCTTTGCTGGCCAATTACCAGCCGGACTGGCGCGCGCTCGGTTATGAGAGCGCTACTATGAAGGCGATCTGGGACAATATGCGTGGCTTGGATTTACTGGAGGAGATGGATTGCGTGGCGGCGGGTGGTTTTGGCTCGATCGGACATTCGTTGGGTGGGCACAATTCGATTTATACCGCGGTATTCGATCTGCGGATCAAGGCGGTGGTTTCCTGTTGCGGTTTTGATTCGTATCAAGACTACAAGGACGGGGATATTAATGGGTGGGCTTCCGATCGTTATATGCCGAAGCTTTTACATTATGCGCTCGCGGACATCCCCTTTGATTTCCACGATATGGTGGCGGCGCTGGCCCCGCGCCCATTTTTGGCAGTGGCGCCTTTGCGCGATGCGAATTTCAAGTGGCAGAGCGTCGACCGGATCGCGGCGGCGGCGGCGCGGGTCTTTGCGCTCTATGGGGCACAAGATGCGTTGGCGGTCGAGCATCCGGATTGCGAGCATGACTTCCCGGATGCGATGCGCGAGCTGGCTTATCGGTTATTCGAGCAACATTTGGGAATGGCGTAAAGCAGCTTTGAGCTATTTTGCCATGCGATGGTAGAATGGCTTTTAGTCAAAGGAGAGTTGCATGGCCTTGGAAGTGCTTTTTCTCGGAGTCTCCTCGGCCTGGCCGGGCGATGGAGAGGACACGGCTTGTTATCTGGTCAATGGTCGAATCCTGATCGACACGGGTTGGAACGCGGCGGTGAATATGCAGACCCATGGCGCGCAGCCTACGGATGTCGATTATGTGTTCTTCACGCATTGCCACCAGGACCACACGTTGGGTTTGCCGGGGTTGTTCTTCGCCAATATGCATCGGGCAAAAAAACGTCCGGAGGCGGACCCGCTCAAGCTTTATGGTCCGTTAGATCTCGGTGCGGTCTGCGACGGGGCTGGTGCGTTGTTGCAGGTCGAGCGCTATCCGCAGTGTGTGCCTCCGCACGAGGTGGAACTGGTGTATCCGGGCGACAAACTGGAGTTGGCGGGTCTGGAAATCGAGGTAGGACGCTCTTTTCACCCGCTCGACGCGCGTTGTTATCGCTTTACCGATCCGGCGACCGGTGGCAGTGTGGTCTTCAGCGGCGACACCTTTTATCATCAGGGGCTGCCGCTTTTCGCCAAAGACTGTGATGTATTGGTGCACGAGGCGGCTGCATCGGCCGATGCAGAGATCCCAGATCTGATGCGTTCTCTGCACTCGCGGCCCCAGGATGCGGCGCAGGTGGCACAGGAGTCGGGCGTGAGCACGTTGGTGTTGGTGCATTGTGGTGTTGGCAAGGGACAAGCCGCTTTGACCGCGGCCAAGCAGGTTTTTCCAAGTGTGCGGTTGGGTAAGAAGGGGGAAAAGCTTCAGATCTTAGGGCCGGGGCAGGTGGTGTGGCTTTAAGGGCGTAACGGGGGTTAAACTTGGTCTTCGACCAATGCCCGGCTGTCAACATCCAAGCGGTGGTAGTTGGGAATCTCGTATTGGTTGCCGTCGGCGTCGCGGATGAGTACCCGGCCTTGGGACAGCACGCGGATATCGCGGCGGCTGGAACGGATCTCGAAGGTGCGGGGGCCGCGGTCGGTGTCGACTTGCCAACGGGGAATGTGGTGTTCTTCGGTGATGGCGTAGACGGCAGTGATTTGCGGGCGAAAGTAAGCGCGTGCGAGCGCGTTGGCGAGGGCGTTGCGGCTGTCGGGATCTAGTGCCGCGAGATCCTCGACAATACCTAGCTCTTTTTCTTTACAGGTGCGCAGAGCGATAAAGCGGTCGCCGGCCGATATCGGGAAACAGCGCACCACCAGGATTCCGCGCTCGGGGTCTCGGCCTGCGACTTCCAATACCAAGTCGTCAAAATCGTCGTGATAGAGGCGCGTAGTTGTCGCGTCGAGCAGGTTCAGTTCGTCGGTTAGTTTATAGGGATTTTCCATAATCACAGGATCACAAGGCTCGGATGCGTCCCATCTCGGTCTGCATATGCACCAGCCGGGCGTAGATGCCGTCGAGGGCGACCAACTCGTCATGCGTGCCCATTTCTTCGAGGCGGCCTTTCTCGATTATAAAGAGCCGGCCGGCGTTGCGCAGCGTTGAGAGGCGGTGGGCGATGGCGAAGGTGGTGCGACCCTTGACCAGGCGCGCGAGCGCTTCCTGGATCTGAGCCTCGGTTTCGGTGTCCATGCTGGCGGTGGCTTCGTCGAGGATCAGCACGCGCGGGTCACGCAAGATGGCACGGGCGATGGAAAGTCGTTGGCGTTCGCCACCAGAAAGGCGCACGGCGCGTTCGCCGACGATCGAGTCGTAGCCGTCGGGCAGGCCGCAAATAAAATCGTGCGCATTGGCGGCCATGGCGGCGGCGATGATTTCGTTTAGGGAGGCCTCGGGTTTGCCGTAGGCGATATTGTCGGCAACCGAGCCATTGAAGAGGAAGGGCTCCTGGAGTACCACCCCGACCTGGTCGCGCAGACTGCGCAACTGGACCTCGCGGATATCGTGGCCGTCGACTAGAATGGAGCCCTCGTCGATCTCGTAGAAACGGCAGATCAGGTTGATCAACGTCGATTTGCCCGCGCCCGAATGACCGGCCAGACCGATCATCTCCCCCGGTTCGACGGTGAAACTGAGATTTTCTATCACCGGTTTGCCCGGTTCGTAGGCGAAGCTCACATTGCGGAATTCGACGTGGCCGTTTATTGACGGCAATTGCTTGGCGTCGGGTGCGTCGTCTACATCGGGCTGGCTGTCGAGCACCTCAAAGACACGCTCTGCTGAGGTGGCGGCGCGCTGGAAACGGTGGTTGAGGCGGCAGAGGCTTTCGACGGGGCCGTAGAATTGCCACATATAACCGGTAAAGGCGACAAATTCGCCTAGGCTCATACTCTGGCCGAGGACCTTGTTGCCGCCGACCCACCAGATGATCAGTGTGCCCAACGAGGTCAGGAAGGACATCAGCGGGCTGAAGAGACTGCGGGTGCGGGCGGCGCGCAACTCGCCTTGCAGCAGGTCCTTGCTGCGGCTTTCGAACTTATCTACCTCGCGGTGTTCTTGTGCAAAGGCTTTGACCACGCGCACGCCGGGGATCACGTCGGCCAAGAGCGCGCTGATCCCAGCCCAACGACGCCAAAGTGGCGTGTAGATGCGGTGTAGGCGTTTACCGAAGTGGATCGTCACCAGCACGATCAGGGGCGTTGGCAACAACACGTAGATGGCTAGGTCGGCATTGAGGTAGAATAGCAGTGAACAGATAATGAGAATGGTTAAGATGTTGCGGATCGTCTCTTGCAGGCCGTCGCTGAGAAAATCCTGTAGTCGGCCCACGTCGTGGGTGACGCTGGCCATGATGCGGCCGGTATCGCGGTCGTTATAGAAATTGAGCGAAAGTCGGTGCAGATGCCGGTAGACTTGGCGGCGCATATCGAAGGTGATTTGCTCGCCAAGACGGGCCAGGAGATAGGAGCGGACGGCGCCGAGGATATTGCGCGAGACATTGATCAGCAGTAAGCCTAGAACTAGATAGGCGAGGGCGCCGGAAGCGGACGTCGGCCCCAAGAGCGGTAGCGATATGGCATTGGCTGCTCCGGTGGCGGCAGGGCCCAAGACATCGTCGATCAAAGTCCGCAAGAGCAGCGGTGGCGTCAGGCCGATAAAAGTGCCTACGAGCAGGATCGCCAGGCTGGTGACGGCCAAGGGCCAGTAGGGCAACGAGTAGGCGAGGAAGCGATTGAGCAGTTTGCTGCTTTCGAGGCAACTCGGGCAGACGCCCATGCGGTGCGGGATGACCTGGCCGCAACGTTCGCAACGGCGTTTCAGATAAGCGCGGTCAAGGCGGCCGCGCAGAATGTTTTCGTCGTCGTCTATCGGTCGGGCTTGGCGGACGAGTTTTTCCAACGCTTCCGGCAGCGGGGCGAATTTCGCGTTGAGGGTCTTGGAGAACAGAGCGATGGTCTGGCCGGTGGTTTTCGTGCGGGCCTTGAGCGCGCCGCTGCCGTAAAGGTCCTGGATTTCGAGGCTTTCGACTTCGGCCAGGGCCAAGTCGACGATATCCGGCGGGCCACCGTCGTCGGGGCTAAAGGCGAGCAGGCGTTGGTCGGTGGCCAGGAGCCAAGCGGAGCCGTAGAGGCCGTCGAGTTTGATATCGGTGGTGATGGAAAGGCGGATTGTTTCTTCTGCAGGGAGCAGGGCTAGGGCTTCGGGGGGGAGGTCCGTAGCCAAAGGGATGATGGGGTCTGTATCTGTGTTTGCTTCTGACATGAGGGGAAGTCTAGGTCGAAAGGTGATACTCGACAAGGTGTGGGTGCATTTCTCGCTGCGGGTCGGGGGTCTGCCTTCAGGCAAACTCCACCGCATTGTCGCACGCGCGATAGTCGGAGCGCAGCGGTTTGGGCCGCTATTCCCACCCATTCCTTGGGTTCCTCTATTCGTGCGAGTCGATTGCGGCGCGTGCGGAAATTGTGCTAAGGCTGCTCGAATGGCCAACTGGAATACTTCGTAGAAAGCTAAAGAAATTGACAGCGGAGAGAATATTGCGGATCTATTAGAAATATGAGGAGCTAAGTTATGGAATACAACGACGAACAGCATGCGCATTTTGCGGAACACGATTATGTGCGGCTCGGCAAAGTGCTCGACGGCGCG
>DQLG01000794.1 GCA_015660315.1 Candidatus Latescibacterota bacterium | reverse complement strand
GGCTTACTCGCCGGGCGCGATTTAGATGAGGCGTTGCGCAAGAGGGGGGCGCCCGCAGGGGATGTAGCGCGGGCACGGGCTCTATGTGACTGGTGTGGAGAACGGGACGTGGATCCGGGCGAGGTGGCGATGCAGTACAGCCTGCGACATTCGCCGATTACGTGCACTTTGGCGGGGCCGCGCACGGTTGCCGAGGTCGAAACGAATATACAGCATGCGCTGGCGAGTCTGCCCGAGACATTATGGGTGGACTTACACGATTTTATCGCGACTCTCGGACCGGCTCCGCCTGGGGGCGAGATCGATTAAAGCCGGTCTAGTTCAAGTGCCCGATCCTGGTTCATCTGCGATAATTGACGTCTGGCCTGGGCCACGTGCCAAGGCGAGGCGCGCCAGATGATGATTTGCGTGAAAGCGCGGCCGGCCTTGCTTTGCTGGCCACGGCCGAGCCAGTATTGACCTAGTGTGTGTAGTAGGGCTGAACGGCTTTTGAGCGGTATGACCTGGCGTTCTATGGCCGCGAGTCGGTCCATGCCCTCGTCGAGGCGGTCTCGAAGATAAAAAGCCTGGCGCACGCCAGAGGTCACCTTATCCCAGACGTCTTCGTCGGCTCCGATCTGGTCGAGGGCGCGGTTTACCTCATCGGCGGCGCCGGCGTTGCCCCAGAGCATAAAGGCTGTTTCGAGGGCGCGGCGCGAAAAGCGCAGGGGTCTTTTGTCCAGATAGGTCTGGAAGTATTTGTCAGCGAGTTGTAGCTGTAGACTGGTGCTGTCGGCGGGTATTGGTGTTGCTTTATCCACCATGAAAAATGGCCTGATCCGCTGTTGGTCTAGACGCAGGCGGGCTTCGAAATCGACTTCTTCGGCGGACACGTCTATATAGGGTGCTGAAACAGTTTCTGTTTTGCGCAGGCGCAGCAGAGACCAACCGCCGTCGTCGTCATGGCTGCCGCCGTAGATCAACTGGCCACCGAAGGGTGTATCACCGCCATCGGGGTCGGTGACGACCAGTGCGAAGCCGATCGTGCGCGAGGCGAAGGGCGCTTGCCAATCAGGGGTAATGCGGGTGAGTGCGGCCATGGGGATACTGGCTTCGAGTGTATAGCCCGTTGGAGTTTTCTGCATGGCCATCCGCGTGTCTTTGGGGGCCGAGCTTTCTATATGGCCCACTCTTTCGCCGCGCCGCCACCACATGCTCCCGTCAGTGATAAAGGCGAACGCGTGGTCGCCCTCAATCCAACCGGGGCCGTCGCCGTCGGAGGGGATATCTAGGAAGAGGGTAATAGCGTCTTTTAAATACCATTGATGCTCTTCGCCGCCTTCGATGTCATGGACATTGTCGGTGACGCGGGCGGCTAGATAAAGAGCAGTATTGTTCCAGGCGAGTGAAAATTCGACGGAGAGGTCGGCGGCGGTTTCGGCGCTTGCCAGTTCTTCGTTGCTGTCGGTGCGCAGGCGTGAGTAGCCGCGCGATTCGTGGGGGGGCTTAGGGGCGAGTTCGAGCCAGAGGGCGTTGGGCCAGTCGATGAGGTCGGCGTCGATTGTCGGCGGGTGCGGGCGGCGGGCGGCTTCCACCACGAGGTGGGGGTTGGCACTGGTGCGGAGAGTGGAAGCGAGCAGTAGGAGTGTGATTAGTGGGAGCATGAGTTTGGCTTATGTGGTTGAACGGGTTGCCGGAGGACATTCCCTCGCTCATTATCAGATCACAGAATGTGATCTGATAATGAGCGATCCCGCTACGCCGCTTGCTGTGGCTTCGGGGCCCAGCAAGTCGCTGCGGATATACCCTCCATAAACCCCCGGCGACTTCTGTAGTTTTAAAAGTAAAGAAGGTGTTTAATATCACCAACGTTAGATGAGACATAACTATAAGTATTTTTCCCGTCGATCAATCTTGACTTGATTCAAAGTAAATGCTGACAGACCCAGATCGGTCAGTTCCACAGCCCCGCAAATATTTCAAGAAAGCTTTCTTGACCACCTGTAATAAGATGGAGTGAAAACCATGATCATCGACACGCATACCCATATCATGACGCTCGATACAGAGGGCTATCCCCTGGCTGACCCCAACGCGTCCTATCGACCGACGACCGACGGGGCGGCGGATTTGCTCAAGGCGGAAATGGATGGGGCGGGGGTGGATCGGGCCTTTACCATTTCGGCGGGGTTTTACGGCTGGGATAATAGTTATGCTATGCACCAGTTGCAGGGGCGGGAGTCTTGGTTGGGCGTGGGGGTGCTGGTCGACCCGGCGAGCGCGGAGGGGCCGGTGGAATTACAGGACTTAGTGGAGGCCGGGGCCTGCGGGATACGGATTCAGCGGCATTTATTTTATCATCGGGATTTAGATGACCCGATCAGCACGCCGCTGTGGGCGAAGGCGGGAGAATTAGGTTTGACGGTGGATGTCAACGCATCGCAAAGCGAGTATGGGGCGGTGGAGAATCGGCTCAAGGAGTTTCCCGAGACAAAATTCATTCTCGACCATTGCGGCTATGTCGCCGATACGTTGTCGCCGGAAACGAACACGGTAGCGCCGGTGGTGGAGTTGGCGCGGTATAAAAACGCCTATGCCAAGCTTACTTGTCTGGAGTCGGCGAGCAAGGAGGCTTTCCCCTTTTGTGATGTGCACTGGATGGCGCGGGAAGTAATCGACGCCTTTGGGCCAGATCGCTGTATGTTCGGCAGTAATTTTCCCCAGAAGATGTACAGCCCAAAGATGAGTTATACGCAGACGGTGGAGCTTTTTGCCGAGGCGATCGAGTTGAGTGATGAAGAGCGCGCGTGGATTTTGGGGGCTACGGCGAAGACTTTGTGGAAGTGGCCGGAGTAGTGCGGAGAGTTTCGAACGGTTTTTGACTTTACAAAAGGGGTCCTATTGTCGGCCAGGGCCCCTTTTGTAAAATACAGTGTTCGGGCATCGTTCTGCATTAGAACTGTATCATTGCGCAAGCCCTTGCGCTCCCGGCTTGCGCTCCCGGCTTGCGCTGAAGGACAAAAAAAATTCCGCTGAGTAATGGACTCGGCGGCGGTGGTAAGAGCTAAATGTTCGATATTCGGTCGCTGAATCTCACACGTTTATCGGTGCATATATTATTATTATTGCGCTTATTGCCGGTGTGAAATGTCGTGCGAATGCTCATAGCTATTGTTTGATTAAGTGCGACATTGTCGGTGAAAACCTTCGCGATTTTTCGCGATTTTTATTAAGATAGAAGTGATTTTTCACCAGTCAAGGGCGAAAACAAAAACGTGCAGGAAAAACGGCTCCATACTTTTGCGTTGTATCTGGCGTTGTTCTTTAGCGGGTTAGTTGTGTCGGTGGGTGGATTGGCGCACTTCGCCGGTCTGGGTTTTCTCATCGGGGCGCTGACGCCTCTGTTGATCGTCTCGGCGTTGGCGTGGGGGCTCTATGCCTTGGTGCGCGTATTCTATAATGGTGACGGGCAGGATGCCGGGGCGCTGGTATCGGGTTTGGGGCCGGAAGGTGTTATCCTGCAACGGGCGACGCAATGCGCGTGGGGGCACGATTTGCAGAGTGAAGCCGGTCGCCATTTTGTCGCTGGCGAAGTGCATTTTCGCGCCGGTCGTTACTTACAGGCGGCCGAGGCCTTCAGCGAGTCGGTCAAGGGCCGGGAGTCGCTAGCGACTAATCTGAATTTGGGCGCGGCGCTGCTCAATATCGCCGATTTCAAGGGTGCGAGGGAGGCGTTGGCGATGGGAGTCCGCCAGGCGCAACGACAACAGGATCGAGGCTTCGAGGCCGCTTTTCAGCTCAATCTCGGTGTGTTGCATGCACGCCAGGGCAAGCTAATGGAGGCGTTGGTCGCTTATGAGGAGGCGCAACGGCATTTTGAATTGCTCGCTGATGGGCGCGGTCTCGGTGACGCACTGACCAATATCGGGCAAGCGCAAGCGCATCTCGGTCGACTGGAAGCTGCATTTGCAAGCGGCGAGCGGGCGCTGAAAGTGCATCAGGAGACGGGCAGCGCATTGGGGCGAGCCGGTGCATTGAGTTGTCTGGGGTATGTGAGTTTTCGCCGCGGTGAGCTGGCCGAAGCGCTTGTGTACCTGTCGGAGGCGCTGCAGATTCACGAGAGTTTGGGCAATGCTCTGGGACAAGGGCATGTGTTGACCCATATCGGCAATTTGCGCTTTAAAGAGGAGGATCTGGAAGCGGCGCTCAAAGCGTATGAACAGGCCTGTGCATTGCATGGAAAAGCCGGTGACAGTCTCGGTGAAGCGAGCGCGTTGGTCAACCTCGGTAATGTGCAATTTAAGAAGGGCGCGTTGGACGCGGCCTTACAGCATTACGATCAGGCGTTGAAACTGCATGAGCGCGGCGGCAATGTGATGGGGCAGGCGCGCGCGTTGACCAATATCGGTTCGCTTATGGGACGGCAGGGGCAATTGACTGCGGCCCTCGATGGGCTGAATAGGGCACGCGGTTTTTATCTTGAGATCGGGGAGGATAGTGGGGGCTTGCAGATGGTGGACAAGCTCATCGCCCGTTTTGAACGGAAAATTCAGGAAAAAGAAAATAGCCCTTGAGACTATCGCGGCCGGGCGGCTATCGTTGTCGGCAGAGTTATTGATCGCAAAAACGAGGTTGGAATGATCGAGCTCAGGTTTTTTTTCTATAGTCTTGCCGCAGTGAGTTCGTAAAAGAGCCTTTTTTTCGCGCTGTAGGGCTGAGTATGCCAGGAGAAGAGACCGGTCGATCATAAATTGACGATTGTAGCTGACAAGCCGTCCGGAATCCGGGCGGATTTTTTTATTTTGGTATGGAGACGATGAATTTAAACGAGCTGCGTTTTAGCCAAATGGAATTCGCTTACGAAAGCATGAGCGGGCCGGTTGTTGTGCGATCTGAGGTTGCACTTTCCGCACGGGTGGACCGGGATCGTCGGGCCAATAGCTGGGGTAAGACGACCTTGCTCAAATTGGTGGTGGGCGCTTTCGTGCTAGCAACTGGAGTGATAATGGGGTCAGAAGAAGGCGTCTTTGCGCGCAGCGCACTGATGAACCGCCGCTGTTTTTACAGACGCTGTTGCAGGCAATGGACGGCGAGGCCTGGGAGATCAAGGGGTGGTTGGGTTTGCAGGCGGACTGGTTTGAGCGCTGGGAGAGTTTGAGCCACTGCGAGCGCAAGCGAGCAAGCATTGCCGAAGCTTTGCGGCACGAACCGCTGGTAGTGGCGCTTGACGAGCCGATGAACCACCTCGACCTGACTTCAGGCGAATGCCTGGATGAGGCGTTGGACGCGTGTCCGTGCGGTCTGTTACTGGTCAGCCATGACGAACGCATTCTCTCGCGCCTGACTGCGAAGCGTAGGCGTGTCAATGCCCTGGCCGGAGGCGATGCGGAACTGAAAATCGTAGGCGAGTGAACGCTTGCCGAATGGAGGGTATGTACCCTTAATTGGCTACAGTCTGTTTCGCGTTTAGAACGGGCTTGCGAAATGGTGCAATTAAGGTGGGATTATCCTCTGAGATAGAAGGTTCTAATGAGCGGCAACTTTGACCTGAAAGAACTGCAGATTGAAACGGCGACGATCTTGCGCAATATCGCCCCGGCCAAGTTTTACGAAGAGGCGCTGAAATATGAGCGGGGATCGGCGATTTCCTTTAAGGGTGCGCTTGTCGTGTCCTCCGGCCCGAAGACCGGACGCAGCCCAAACGACAAGCGAATCGTCGAAGACCCGCAGAGCGCCGACGACATCTGGTGGGGCTCTGTAAATATCAAGCTGCAGGAAAATTCCCTGATCATCAATCGTCAGCGGGCCGTCGATTATTTCAATTCCTGCGAGCGTTTATATGTCGTTGATGGTTTTGCCGGGTGGGATCCGCAGCACCGACTCAAGATTCGCGTGATATGCGCTCGCGCCTACCACGCGCTCTTTATGCACAATATGCTGATCCGTCCCTCCGGGGCGGAATTGGCGGATTTTGGCGAGCCGGATTTCACCATTTACAACGCCGGTCGTTTTCCCGCGAATCGCTACACGCCTGAAATGACTTCGAAGACCAGCATTTGCTTGAGCTTTGAACGCAAGGAGATGGTAATCCTGGGTACTGAATACGCCGGTGAAATGAAGAAGGGCATATTCACGGTGATGAACTACCTGATGCCCAAACGCGGTCTGTTGCCGATGCATTGCTCCGCTAACGAAGGGGCAGCGGGCGATGTAGCCCTGTTCTTTGGATTGTCGGGCACGGGCAAGACCACGCTTTCGGCCGATCCGCAGCGGAAGTTGATCGGCGACGACGAGCACGTCTGGAGTGCAGAGGGGGTCTTCAATATCGAGGGCGGTTGTTATGCGAAGTGCATCGACTTGACGAAGGAGAAGGAGCCCGAGATTTACCACGCGATCCGCTTCGGCACGGTGTTGGAAAATGTAATCTACGACGAAGAAAGCCGTCGGATCGACTACGCCGATGATTCGATGACCGAAAATACGCGCGCCGCCTATCCGATCGAACACATTCTCAATGCGGCGATCCCGTGCATTGGCGGGCAGCCGCGTCATATCGTCTTTCTTACCTGTGACGCCTTTGGCGTATTGCCGCCGGTCAGCCGGCTGACGCCCGACCAGGCGATGTACCATTTTATGAGTGGATATACCGCTAAAGTTGCCGGAACCGAGATGGGGGTGACAGAGCCGGAGGCCACATTCTCGGCCTGTTTCGGCGCGGCCTTTATGGTTTGGCACCCGAGTAAATACGCCGAGATGCTGGCCGAGAAGATCCGCGAGCACGACGCGCGGGTTTGGTTGGTTAACACGGGCTGGTCGGGCGGCCCTTATGGCGTGGGCGAGCGTTTTTCGCTCAAATATACCCGGGCGATCATCGACGCGATCCACGCCGGGCAGTTGGACGATGCACCGGTGCAGCGGGATGTGCGTTTTGGTTTTGATGTATTAACTGCGTGCCCCGGTGTACCCGCTGAGCCGATGGTAGCCAAGCAGGTTTGGGCCGATGCGGCGGCGTATGAGGCCCAGGCGGATCAGTTGGCCGAATTATTCAAGGCAAATTTTGTGCAGTTTGAAGCAGGCACGGCCGAAGCGGTAAAGCAGGCGGGGCCAGTATAAAAAATGCGCCGCCGAAGC
>DQLG01000256.1 GCA_015660315.1 Candidatus Latescibacterota bacterium | reverse complement strand
GGCGAAGTTGAACGCCGCGTTAGGCCGCCGGGTGGTGGCCGAGTTAGCCGTGCCCGACTCGTTGCCGCCGGTTGCACTAGCCTCTCACGAGACGGATTGGGTCGCCCGGTTGAAGGCAACTCATCCGGCGTTGGAGATGGCGCGGGCGCGGGCGAGGCAGACGGCGTTGGCCGTTGAGTTGGCCGGCAAGAACGGCTATCCGGATCTGACCTTGGGCATCGACTACGTACAAACCGGCGTGGCGCCGGGTGTCGCCGATAGCGGTAAGGATCCGCTGGTGGCGATGGTCACGATTAACCTGCCGATCTGGCGCACTCGCTACCGGGCCGAGCGTCGTGCGGCTGCGGCGAGCCATCGCTCGGCGTTGTTCGCAAGCCGGGACGAAGAGGACCGGCTCGTTGTCGAATTAGAATTGGTGCGCTATAACTGGCGCGAGGCGCAGAGTCGGACGGTGCTCTACCGCGATAGTTTGTTGCCCAAGGCCGAGCAGGCGCTGCATGTTGCGCAACGGGCCTTCGCCGCCGGGCGCAGTGATTTTCTCGCGGTGATCGACGCCCAGCGCGCTTTGCTCGAATTTCAGTTGTCCCACGAACGTGCGCGCACCGACGAAGGGTTATATGCTGCAGAGATCGAGCATCTGGTCGGTAGTGTTTTAGTTGGTGAAGGAGGCGGACTGTGAAAACGACAAAACAAACGACACTTTTGCTGGTGGGAGTATTGCTCGTCGGCGTCGCGGTCGGTTTTTGGTTGGGCGGGGCGGATGAACGCGATGCGCACAATGGTGATACCCTGCAGGTCGCGGCCGATCAGGTCACCGACTGGACCTGTTCGATGCATCTGCAAATCCACCGTTCCGAACCGGGCCAGTGCCCGATCTGCGCGATGGACCTGATCCGCGTCGCGCAAGCTGACGAAGGCGAGCCACTGGGACTGCGTCAATTGCGGCTCTCGCCTGTCGCTCGCCGTCTGGCGGCTATTCAGACTGCGCCAGTAGAACGCCGTTTTGCGCCCGTCGAAATGCGGCTAGTCGGCAAGATCGCGGTGGACGAGACGCGGGTCAGCTATATCACGGCTTGGGTGCCGGGTCGCATCGATCGTCTGTATGTCGATTATACCGGCGTCCGGGTCGAAAAGGGCGAACATATGGCCTATCTCTACAGCCCCGAGTTGCTGGCGGCGCAAGAGGAGTTGATCCAGGCTTTGCGCGTTTGGGTACGTATGGGCGATAGTGGATCGGCCTCAATTGGACAGTCGGCGCAGTCGATGGCGGCGTCTGCGCGTGAGAAGTTGCGGCTATTAGGATTGACAGCGGAACAGATCGAGCGCATTGAACGCGAGCGGGTGGTGTCGGAGCATTTGACGATCTACGCGCCGGTCGGAGGTGTGGTGGTGGAGAAACACCTAAGCCAAGGCGCTTATGTACAGACCGGCACGCCGATCTATACGATCGCAGATTTTTCGTGGCTGTGGTTGGAACTAGAGGCCTATGAGTCGGACCTGCCTTGGATTCACTACGGTCAGGAGGTTGAATTTACGATCGAGGCACATGCGGGCAGAGTCTTCAAGGGGCGGATCTCCTTTATCGACCCGGTATTGGACGAGCGGACGCGCACGGCGCGTGTGCGGGTCAATGTAGAGAATGCGAGCGCCGCGCTTAAACCGGGTATGCTGGTGCGGGCGGTGGTGCGCGCACGGGTCGCGGTAGATGGCCGGGTGATGGATCCGGAGTTGGCGGGTAAGTGGATTAGCCCGATGCACCCCGAAATAGTGCGCGATGCACCCGGCGTTTGCGATATATGCAGTATGGATTTGGTGCGGGCTGAGGAGTTGGGTTATATGTCCCTCGATGAGGCGGATGGAGAGATGCCATTACTGGTGCCTGCCGCGGCCTTGTTGTTGACGGGCAAACGCGCCGTGGTCTATGTCGCGGTGGCAGGTAAGGAAGGTATTTTTGAGGGACGCGAGGTCGTGCTGGGGCCGCGGGCGGGCGATTATTATCTGGTGAGGGAGGGGTTGCGCGAGGGCGATGAGGTGGTGGTCAACGGGGCTTTCAAGATCGACAGCGCCCTGCAGATTCGCGCCCAGCCGAGCATGATGAATCCGCAGGGCGCTGGATCGGCGTCCGGTGGCCATAGTGCCTCGATGTCGGACGCATGGAATAAGCCTGCGGACGGGCTCTCCATTTCTGCTGTGGGTATCGATTCGGTTTTTATGGCCTACTTCTCTATACAACAGGCGCTGAGCAAAGATTTTCTCGACGGCGCACACAGCGGTGCGCGTGAATTCGTTCATCAGGTCGGGGTGGTGGATACGACCGTTTTGGAGTCCGGTGTGCGCAGGCAATGGATGCAGATAGCGGCGAGAATGCGGGTGGATGCCGAGGCAGTACATGTGGCGGCCACCGTCGAGCAGGCGCGCCGGACCTTTGCTGGTTTGTCGACAGCGCTGACCGAAATCGCGCGCGATTTTGGCGTTGGTGGCGATTCGGTGTACCTCTTTCACTGTCCGATGGCTTTTGACAACGCAGGGGCGGATTGGCTGCAGCGGGCGGAGGATACGGAGAATCCCTATTTCGGCAGTCAAATGTATCGCTGTGGCAGTCGACTGGAGACTTTTGTCGCCGGCGCCGACGGTCAATAGGGGGCGGTGGTTATGGAAAAGCGAAATCGGCTTTTAGGTCATTTTCTCCGCTTCTTTCTCGTGCACAAAATCGTCGCCGTGCTGATGCTCGTCGCTGTCGTTGGCGGGGGGTTGATGACCGCGCCCTTCGCCTGGCCGTTGCAATGGTTGCCGCGCTACCCGGTGCCGGTCGATGCGATCCCCGATATCGGTGAGAACCAGCAGATCGTTTTTAGCGAATGGGGTGGGCGTTCGCCGCAGGATGTGGAAGATCAGGTGACCTACCCACTGACGGCGGCGCTATTGGGTGTACCCGGCGTCAAGACGGTGCGCAGCTTCTCAATGCTTGGTTTTTCGAGTATCTATGTGATCTTCGAGCAGGAGGTAGATTTTTATTGGTCACGCTCGCGGATCCTGGAAAAGCTCAACAGCCTACCCGCTGGCCGTCTGCCCGAAGGCGTGCAGCCGATGCTGGGGCCGGACGCGACGGGGTTGGGGCAAGTGTTTTGGTATACGCTAGAAGGGCACGATGAGCACGGTGAGCCGACGGGCGGTTGGGATTTACATGAGTTGCGTAGTATTCAGGATTGGCAGGTGCGTTATGCGCTGATGGGGGCCAAGGGCGTCAGCGAAGTCGCCTCGGTCGGGGGCTTTGTGCAGGAATATCAGGTCGACGTTGACCCCGACGCGATGCGGGTCTACGGGGTGCGACTTGATGAAGTATTTCGTGCGGTGCAGATGTCGAACCGCGATGTCGGCGCGCGCACCATCGAGCTAAACCGGGTCGAGTATATGATTCGCGGCATTGGCTTGGTCAAGAGCATAGCCGATCTCGAAAACGCGGTGATCACCGCGCGCGACAATGTGCCAGTCTACATAAAGAATGTCGCTAAGGTCGCGATGGGGCCGGCACTTAGGCGCGGGGCGCTCGACAAGGAAGGCGCCGAGGCCGTCGGTGGGGTGGTGGTGGTGCGTTATGGCGAGAATCCGCTCGCGGTGATCGAAAACGTCAAAGCCAGGATCGCCGAGATCGCGCCATCCCTGCCGCGCAAAACGCTGACCGATGGGCGGGTGAGTCAGGTGCGGATCGTGCCCTTTTACGATCGAACCGATTTGATCGAAGAGACACTGGGCACGCTACAGGTCGCGCTGGGCGAGGAGATCCTGGTGACGGTGGTTGTGGTACTGGCGATGGTGCTGAATTTACGCGGTGCTGCGTTGGTCGCTGGCCTTTTGCCCTTGGCAGTATTGTTGTGCTTTGCGGCGATGAAGCTGTTCTCGGTCGACGCCAATATCGTCGCGCTCTCCGGCATCGCCATCGCCATTGGCACGATGGTCGATATGGGCATTGTGATCAGCGAGAATATCCTCAAGCACCTGCAGGCGGCCGACGAAGAAGATGACCGACTGGAAATCGTCTTGCGCGCGACTCGCGAGGTCGGCGGCGCGGTGCTCACCGCAGTGCTGACTACGGTGGTCGGTTTTTTGCCCGTCTTTGCGATGGAAGGGGCCGAGGGCAAACTATTCGTGCCCTTGGCATTGACCAAGACCTTCGCGTTGCTGGCCGCCGTTTGGCTATCGTTGACGCTGCTGCCGGTCTTGGCACATTGGCTATTGGGGCGTCGGGCGTTGGCGTCGTGGTGGCAGCGACGGGTGCTTGCGGGGTCGGTGTTGGCCGGTCTGGCTCTAGCCGTCGCGGGTGTCGGGTGGCCGGGGCTTTTGCTCGCGCTCTTTGCGGCATATCATCTGATGATTGGGCGACTCTCGTTACATGTACGCGCGTGGGTGGGGCGGTGCTTGGTGATGGTGGCGGTTGTCGTGGCGGTCGTCGTGCTTTCCGGACACTGGTTGCCATTGGGTCCGGCGCAGGGTGGTATGCGCAATCTCGTATTCGTGGCCGGGCTGCTCGGCGGATTACTGGTGTTGTTTCGCTTTTTGCAGCAGGGATTTCCCCACTTGCTCGGTTGGTGTCTCTCGCACAAGGGGGTGTCGTTGCTCTTTCCGGTGTTATTGACGCTGGTAGGTGCCTCAGTCTGGTTGGGTTTCGCCCGCGTTTGTTTTTGGGTGCCGGCGGGGTTGCGCTCGACGGGCTCTTTTTTGGTCCTGAGCGATGCGTTGCCGGGTTTGGGCAAGGAGTTTATGCCGCCCCTCGACGAGGGTTCGTTTCTGTGGATGCCGGTGATGATGCCGCACGCCTCGATCGGCGAGGCGCTCGACGTGCTGCAAAAACAGGATATCGCCATCGGCCAGATTCCGGAAGTCGAGTCGGCGATGGGCAAATTAGGCCGGGCGGAGACACCATTGGACCCAGCACCGGTCTCGATGATCGAGACGATCGTCAACTATCGTTCTGAATATCTTATGGATGTGGACGGGCGGCGCCTGAACTTCGCCTTCGACGGGGCCGCGACGGATTTTTTTCGCGACGAGGCCGGTAAGCCGGTACCGTCGACGGATGGGCAGCCCTATAAGGTGCGTGGGCGTTATGCCCGTGATGCCGCGGGGCTCTTGATACCCGATGCGAATGGTCGGCCTTTTCGCCTGTGGCGACCGGCGCTGGATCCGGCGCTTAATCCGAGGCGTGCGGCTTGGGGCGGTGTGCGATCGGCGGATGATATCTGGGCGGAGATCTCGCGGGCGGGCCAGATGCCGGGTTCGACCTCGGCGCCCAAGCTGCAACCGATCGCCGCGCGAGTCATTATGTTGCAGAGCGGTATGCGCGCACCATTGGGTATCAAGGTGAAAGGCGCGGATCTTTCGTCAATTGAAGCGGTAGGGTTGCAGTTGGAGCGCTTGCTCAAGGAAGTACCTTCGGTCATGCGGTCGACGGTCAACGCCGACCGCATCATCGGCAAGCCCTATCTCGAAATCCATATTGATCGCGAAGCTATTGCCCGCTACGGCATCGCATTACAGCAGGTACAGGACGTGATCGAAATCGCCGTCGGTGGCAAACGGGCGACTAGTACGACCGAGGGTCGTGAGCGCTATGCAGTACGGGTGCGCTATATGCGCGAATTGCGCGATAGCGTCGAAGAGTTGGCGCGCATCCTGGTGCCGGCGCCGGACGGGGTGCAGATCCCTCTGGGTCAACTGGCCGAGATTCGCTACGCGCGCGGCCCACAGGTGATTAAGGGCGAGGACACTTTTCTGGTGGGCTACGTACTTTTCGACAAGCGCCCGGGTTATGCCGAGGTCGACGTGGTCGAGGCGTGCCGGATCTTTCTGGCGGGCAAGGTGGGTAGCGGTGAATTAGATCTGCCGCCAGGCGTCAGCTTTACCTTCGCCGGCAGCTACGAGAATCAGTTGCGGGCGCAGAAAAAACTCAATGTGGTCCTGCCGGTGGCGCTATTGGCGATTTTCCTGCTGCTTTATTTTCAGTTTGGCCGAATGGCTACGACATTGATGGTTTTCTCCGGGGTCCTAGTCGCCTGGGCCGGCGGTTTTGCGATGCTTTGGTTATATGGCCAGGGGTGGTTTATGGATTTCACGGTTTTCGATGTGCCGATGCGTGAGCTTTTCCAGGTCGGTCCGATCAATTTGAGCGTGGCGGTTTGGGTGGGTTTTCTGGCGCTCTTCGGCATTGCCACCGACAACGGGGTGATTATGGCGACCTATTTGCGGCAGATTTTCGCAGAGCAAAAACCGCAGACCGTACAGGCGATCCGCCGCGCTGCGCTCGAAGCCGGCGTGCGGCGAATTCGCCCTTGCCTGATGACGGCGGCGACGACGATCCTAGCGCTCGTGCCGGTGCTGACGGCGAGTGGCCGCGGCGCCGATATTATGGTGCCGATGGCGATTCCGACCTTCGGCGGGATGGTCGCGTTGGTATTGACCCTGCAGGTGGTGCCGGTGCTTTACTGCGCCTGGGAAGAAGGGCAATTGTGGTGGAGGTCGGAGGGTGCGGGACGAGGTGGATGACGTCGCGCTTCTGCACAGCACCGAGCCATTAAAGGATTTGCGCGTCCTGATCATTGACGACAATCCCACCAATCGGCGCATTTTCGAAGAGATGTTACGGGCCTAGGCGTACGGGTGGTGGCAGTGGACGGCGGCGCTCGAAGTGCTGAAATGGGGCGCCAAGACGTCTGCGCCCTTCTCCATCGCGCTGCTCGATGTGGTGATGCCCGAAATAGATGGCTTTGAGGTAGTGCAGATGATCCAGCAGGACGCCGAACTCGACAGTGCCATTGTCATGATGCTGTCGTCGCTGGACGACGGAAGTTATATGGTGCGATGCCGCGAGCTGGATATTGAGCTCTGCATTTGTAAATCGATCAGCTAGTCTACCCTGTTGGAGAATATAAACAGGGC
>DQLG01000372.1 GCA_015660315.1 Candidatus Latescibacterota bacterium | reverse complement strand
CGGGATCGTTGACGAATTCGAACTGATTGTTTTTGCCGCCGAGCCGCCAGATGATCTCGCCCGTCTGCCGGTGGAACTTGGTGCATTCGTTCAAGTGGCGGCTAGAGACTATAATGTGCCCGTCGAAGTCGACGCCCACCGAGTTCATATGCACGTAGTCGATGTTGGCGGACGTCAGGCGTTGCCATGTGTCCGTGATCTCGAAGTGGTCCCAGCTGCGCCACTCCATCACCAGGTTGCCGTCGGCGTCGAGTTCCTGCACGTGCTGCCCCAGGATCACGGCGTCTGGATATCCGCCGTAGACCACTTCGCTCATGTCCCTCTGCCGTTTCTCGTCGACGATAAACAGCGCATGGCCGTCGGGCAGCAGCTGGAAGCCGTGGTGGTTGGTCTCGTACTGGCTGGTGCCGCGCAGCGTATCGATAGGGGCAAACGCGTGGTCCAGCGTCACCCAGCCGTTTAGGGGCGGCCCCTCCCAGTAGCTCAATACGCCGGCCGGCTGAATTTTGAAGTCGTAGGTAGGCGATGCGAGTTGGCGGTAGAAGTAGGGGGTGCCGTCGTTTTCAAAGACCAGCAGATAGCCAGGCCCCGAGTTGGTGCCGATGAAGAGCTTGCCTTCTGCGCTCTTGTCATTGACCGACGGCACCAGGCGTGGCATGTCTGCGGGTACGGGCACGCCGAGGGCTTCCCGGGGCGCCAGCTGCGCCGCGGCAGACGCCCCGGCGGCCGCGACGATCGCCACCGCCACAAACCACCCCGTGCGACTTGTCGGTCCTAATCTCATCTTACCGTCACCCCCTTGAGCGCGCTAAACTGGCCTGCCGCCCGCAGGCGCAAAGTCGATATTGTGATGCGATACAGCACGTTGGTTGCTGCAAACGATTCGAGATTCTGGGCTGTGTCTTGTTGTCCTGACTATTAATTATACCACAAAATAGAAAAGAGGGAATAACGAAGGGGCTGCGGGTTGACCGCGCCGGGTATTTTTAAAGTCCCCCGGCTGTCGCTCCTCGGCTCGATATCACGACGATTCCCCCGACCGCTCTCGGCCAGGCCCTAAGCCACCTCCCTGCCCTTAAAAAGACCCAGCGCGGCCACCCTCTCCGCTTGCGAATGACTGGGGAACCTTTGTTGTCTGGGGCTGGGGATCAAGCCGCGGGTGGGGTCTTGTTCGATAGTTTGACTTGTAGGCGATGCGGGACTTATAGTACTGCTTATCTTACAGCCTTAGCTATCGGGAGATCGATCTCGACATCAATTTTGGCCTTATTAATCACCAGCAGGTTTTCCGCGACTGCTTTCTGCACCCGACGATGATTGAGGGTTGCAGGCAGCTTATGGGCACGGAACTGCGCCACAGGTTCACGTGGATGATCATCAAGGAACCGCACCTTGAACGCCACACAAACCGTCAGGCGCTCATGGATATCGACAGGCTGGCATGGCATCGGGATATGCGACCGAAGTGGGGGACATTCGTTGACGACGACGAGCCTAGCCTGGCTAATTGTATCTTGATCAATTGCATGGTGCCTGTCACGGATATCGGGCCGGACGACGGTGGCACGATGGTACTGGAGGGCTCCCACAAGCTTGAGGGGGCGGGAATATCGGAGCTGCGGCAGTGTCCGGTCGCCCAGATTGAAGCGCCACGGGGCAGCGTGGTTTATTTTCCGGAGACGCTGATGCACACGGCGGTACCGATCTTGAGCGAGAAAAAGCGGTATGTCATGTTCTATGCCTTCGTGCCGCCGTGGTTTGAGGTTTGGCACGGCGGTGAAGTGCCGAAGGAAATCGTCGAGTCCTATGACGATATGACTCTGCGGCGGATTATCGGTGGTGATGAGCGGTGGGGGTATAACGGGCAATCGCCGAGGGGGCTTGGGGGGTGACGAGGTGAGACTCGGCATTCCGGAGGCGTGGGGTCCGCTTTCGGTGAACATCGTCTGGCTGACTCATGGTATCTCTCCATTGAAAGGCTTATTTGCCGACGCAAATTCTTTAGCCGTGGGGGCAATCAACTCCAACGCGTCGCGACTGCCATTAGATTCGCCTTTTTCAAAATCAACCTCGACGTTTCCCATTTGATTGGTTACGTGCGCAAAACAAACCACTGCCTTTTGGCGAGCTTGAGCAAAAGCGTAGAGGGCTGCCGCTTCCATCTCCACGGCCAAAATACCCAATGACTTTGCTTGTTCTATGGCCATGGCTGTTTCCCGAAATGGAGCATCCGTTGTCCAGGCCGCCCCCTTATTCACCGGAACGGTTAACTCAGAGAAAGTATCTTCTAACAGGGTTAGAATTTCTCTGTTGATGTAGGAATAATCAGATGGCGGTAGGTAGTGATAACTTGTGCCTTCATCTCTCCAGGCGCGTTCGATCAAAATGAAAAAAGGTGGTTTTTTATCGGGCGTGATCATGCCGGCGGAAGTAACGCTTATCAATAGCTGACAACCGGAAGCAAATAATTCCTCGGCGATTAAAACGGCGAATGAAGCGCCTACCGCACAGGCAACAATGCCAAATTCAATGCCCTCAAACTCAAAGTTGTACAGTTTCGTATGATAACACGCCCAATAGGGGTTGAGTACCGCCTTGTTGGTGGAAAGCAAATTATCGAGGATGTCCCCGTCTGGATCAAGAAGGCAAATAGACGGTACTTGGCCTTCTGGAATATCTTTTTGGCGCCTTGCTTCTCGCAGTAGATTTTCAGGTGCGAATAATGACGCGTGCTCATACTTTTTACTGCGCAAAATAGGCGGTGTAGATGGGGACATTCAACGGGGCCTTTCTTGGCTCGTGCGCAGCCCACCCAAAGAATCAACTTCTCGCCCGAAACGCCCCATCCGCACCCAGTCGTGCGGTTCGCCCTCGGTCCAATTCATCCCCGCCCTCGGCTCGCCCAATAACCAGCGTTCTTCGGGGTTGAGATGGGACATGTCGCCTTCGTAGGGGGACGGTCGGCGCAGGGGGCGCAGCATGGTTAAGCTATATTGGAAATAGCTGATGGCGCGCGGTCTATTGGCGTGGTGCGCCAAGGTGCGGTGCCACAAGGCGTTGTGCAGGACGAAGATCGTGCCAGCTTTCCCCCGCAGCGCTGCGCGACCGGTGTCCCAGTCGAGCTGGGCCTGTTGTTCGGGGGTGTAGAAGCTATCGTTGCTTAAGCGTTTGTTGCGTGGCCCAGGCGGGGTGCGCGCGTCGTAACAGGGTCTTTTGTGCGAGCCGCGGATGTATTCTACCGTGCCGTCGTCGTCTTCGGTGGAATCGGCGAGCAGGTAGCCGAAGCGTAGGAAGTACAGCGGGCAGCGACCGTCTTCTAAAATGGGCAGGACCCGCGGGCCGTCGGAATGCCAGCCCTCGGTGATGGGCTGTTTGCGTGCCTTGAGGTCGGCGTAGTAGACGCGCCACATGTCTTGTGACAGGTGGAACATCGGCCCGAAGGCGTCGTGGCAGATTTGCAACGACGGTTTGAAGGTTAGCAATTCGCGCCAGGCCGGGTCGTCTTCGGCGATCGAATCGCGCATGTAAATGTGTCGGGCCGTCGAGGCATTGGCGAGATCGGGCTCGTAGTTGCGCACGCGATCGATGTAGGTGTCGATGTAGTGCACGAGCCGGTCGAGCAGTTCGGCGGGCAGGGTTATCGGGAGCACGGCGAGGCCGTCTTGGTCGAGCTGGGCGAGGCATTCGTCGCGCTGCTCGTTGTTTAATGAGAGTTCGTCGGATGGGTGCATCTTTTTTTCTCACAATGAAGATTAAGGCGAGAGGCTTTCGAGTTGCGCGTAAAGATCTTCTATTCGGTCGATTGCAAGCAAATCGGAGGTCTGTTGCTCTTCTATTTGACGGGGAAGGTACAATCTAGCCTGAATAGGATGCAAGAGGCCTACTCCGCCCAGGGCAAAAAACGAATCTTCGTTGCTTCTTTATTTCGCAATAGTTCCACTCCTTCAGCGTAGCGCGTAAAGGGCAAGGCGTGCGTGGCCAGTTGCTGTAGGTCGAGTTTGCCCTCGGCGATCAGTGCCAGCGCGCGTTCACCGGCGGCGCGGTTGTGATTCTCGTAGCCGATCAGCGCGAGGCCGCCTCTGCGATGGGAGGCGTCGTATTCGATGGTTTCGCGCAAGACGCCGAAGATGGCGACTGCGCGGCGGGTGCGGTCCATTAGATATTGGATCGCGTCTTTAAAACCCGTGCAGTCGATCGACAGGTCCAAGGCGCCTTCGGCAAAACGATCGGCGGAGAAGGCGTCGGCGTTAGGTGGCAGGGCGGTGGCGAGGCCGGTGGCTTGTGCGCGGCGCTCGGGTAGCGGGTCGAAGGCAATGACTTC
The DNA here is from genome assembly GCA_015660315.1 of Candidatus Latescibacterota bacterium. Lineage (GTDB taxonomy): Bacteria > Latescibacterota > UBA2968 > UBA8231 > UBA8231. The sequence goes on along the minus strand of DQLG01000372.1, from coordinate 2,053 downwards.
GCGCGCGCCGTAGGCTTTGGCCATTTGCGCGGCGATCAGCCCGGCTGGCCCCAGACCGGATATGCCAACCTTTTGCTCTTTGACGCCGCCGAAGACTTCGAGTTGGTCGAAGGTGACCTGCACGCACATTGCCAGCTCCAGTGAGGCGACTTTTTCGTCGCGCACGTGCTCGGGGACTTTGAGCAGGCTCTTGGTGGCGAAGGGCACGTATTGTGCGTAACAACCTTGGCGGACCTGCAGGCCGCGATCTTGCCAGGCGGCAACACGGTCCCCGATGGAAAAGCCCTCGACACCCGGCCCCAATGCCGCGACCTCGCCGACCATCTCGTGGCCGGGCTGACCGGGCGTGTAGGGATACTCCATTTTCATGTTGGGGAACATCGGCTCGCCGTCGATGATGTGCAGGTCCCAGTGCGGGCAGGTGGTAATGGCGTTGACTTTGACGAGCACCTCACCTTCTTGCGGGTCGAGCACGGGCAGGTCGCGCCATTCAGGTTTGCCAGGCGCGATGATCTGTAAGACCTTGGCTTCTTTTTGCATTGTTGTTACCACTCTAGGATGACGCCCAGCACGGGCTCGGATTTCGATTCGATCAAAGCCCAGGCCTTGGCGGCCTCGGCGACGGGAAAGCGGTGCGTGATTAAGGGCAGGGTTTGCAAATAGCCGGCGGCAATCAGGTGCAGCGTCTGATCCATGCGCTCGGGCGACCAGCCTGAGACGAGGTGGATGGCGTGCTCACCGTAGCGCGGCGGTTGCAAAGGCAGCGCGTCTTGGGTGCCGTAAAAACCGGCGGAGACCAAGTGGCCGTAGCGGCACATCAGCGTTTGCACGGCTTCGAGTGCGGCGATTGAGCCGACGGTGTCGACGGCGATTTTTGCACCTTGTGGGAATAGCGTCTTGGCTTTTTCGCGCCAATCTTCTTCGTGCTCGTTGACGATGTGCGCGTAGGGCGGGCGGTCGAAATGTTTTAGGCGGTCGTTGTGGCGGCCGACGAGCAAGACCTCGGCGCCGCGCCAGGCTAAGGTCTGCGCGGACCAGTGGCCGACCATGCCGTCGCCGAAGACAATGGCGCCGTCGCCGATATTGACGTCTGGGCGGATACCGGCGTTGTAGCCGACTTGCGTGAGCACCAGACCGGCGCAGGCCAGCGGGTCAACGTCGGGCGGTAATTTCCAGACGCCGTCGCGGCCGGTGACCGAGGGCGAGATCTGCCCGCCGCGCTCTTTGTACATGCCCTCGACAGCACCCATCGTACAGAACACGGTTTCGCCGACTTCGATGTCGTCGATCTCTTCGCCGACCCATTCGACCCGGCCAATTTTTTGGTAGCCAGCTACGATGGGGAAGGGCCAGGAGTCGCCTTCGCGGTAGGCGGTGTCGCCTTCGATGCGCTCGCCGCGCAAAAAAGAGCCTTCGGTACCGTTGCTGATCCAGGAGTGGGTGATGCGGACGACGAGGTTTTTAGGGCCTGGGTCGGGGGTGGTGACGGGGGCGTATTCTACGGTGTTGGGGGCGGTGAAGACTACGGCGTTTGCTTGCACTTTTGTTGCCTCTAGGTGGTGAATCCGCGGGTGGGTGGTCGGGGGGGGGCGAGGATTGCTCTCGCTCATTCTCGCCGACGATCCCTGGTCGGCTCCGAGGGCACTGCAAAGCCGCTACGAGTCCTCCCTCGACCCTCGACCTCAGCGACTTAGCGATTGTACATTAGTAATAAGACCTTGGTAGCGAAAAGAATAAAAATGGTGATAATAAGACCTTGGTAGCAAAAAGAATAAAAATGCGAACAAAACGTTGGTAGAAGATAATAGTAATGTAGGGATGGGGCGTCTATTCTATTTAAATTTGACACGATACAAAGCGCATTCCTAATTTGGCCGCTACAACAGAATAGAGGTGTTGCGTAGGCCACCGTTTTTTGGTGGGGAATGCCGGACACATTTGTCTTTTCGGAATGGTTAACTCCGTTCCGAAAAGACAAATGCGCCCGCTTTTTGTTATCGGGCTATCTGCCCCGGTCGACGCTGAATAGGGGGCTCTCTCGGGTACCGTGGAT
>DQLG01000726.1 GCA_015660315.1 Candidatus Latescibacterota bacterium | reverse complement strand
TGCAAGGTTTCGCAACGAAAATAAAAAAACCGGCCACCCCCATAAGGAGACGGCCGGTTCGATTCTCGATCGTTTTTTTAATCGCCTCTTTTAAAAACTACGCCCAAAGCCTAGATAAGTCCGCACATTGCTGAGATCGATCATATCGTCGAATTTGATCACTTTCTGGTAGCCAATCTCGAACACCAGGTTCATCATTTCCGGCACCTGGACTCCAAGGGTTAAATTGAACCCCGACTTATTCGCCGAACCGGTGTTATTGCCCGGGGGGTCCCAACTCAACTGTTGGACACCGACACCGGCACCAAAATAAAACCCGGCCTGGTCGTAACCGCGCGGCGCCAAATGCACATCGGCCTCAATCGCCAATTGCGTTACATCCTTACCTTTGCCTATGCGATAGGTCAGGTTGAACCGCCATTGCTCGGCTACCGCCTGACCCAGCCTTAACCCCAGGCTCCAGGCATTACCCGACTTGGCATCCGTCAAGATCGTGGAGAACGGGTCATAGGTCAATTGCGCGTTGCCGCCCCAATCGGCTCCCGCCAGCAAGTGGAACGAACGGCGACCGACCATCGACCGGGAGCCGGCAACTCCCTGCTTCGACATCGACCCCATCGCGTCCATCCCCTCCCATTTCCAGAGGGCCATCGCCCGATACAGGACTTCAATAGTCTCGCCCTCGGCCATCTCGACGATCTCGCCGATGCTGAAATGGTCGTCAACGCGCACCAACTGCACCTTGCCGACCATCACCAAGTCATCGCCATCTTCGCGCAGGATGGTATAATTAGCGCCGACCATCGCACCGACCGCCTCACCTACATCCAGATACGCTAGCGTCGGGGTCACTTTGATGACATAGGCCATCTGTTCCTCGGCTCGCGCCGCACCCGCCATAAACAGCGGGATCATCGCTATAAGTATTATTAGCTTTTTCATTTTTTTTCGTACTCGTCTTCAAAGTCCTCGAAATCTTCTTCATCATCGTCATCATCCGCGAGGAAATCCTGGTCGTATTCGTCCAACCCGCCCATTACCTGATCGTAACGGCGCTTGATAACGACCAGCAAAACACCGGCGATAATCGCGATAAAGAGCAGGCTACCGGCAAAGAGATAGGGCGACTCGTCCATCATCCCATCGAGCGACATATCCCAGCCCTCCTCTTCCCCCTCGGCGATCTCTTCGCCGTCGAGGTGCAAATCTCCTTCCGCAAACGACATCTCTTTCGTCTCGCCCATGCCCGCTTCTTTGAGACGGATCGAATCCCGTTCGACGCTGATCATCAGGGTTTTGCCGGCCACGCGCAGCTTGAGGTCCGTGTCCTCGCTATAGCGGATCGTCAGCTCTTTGCCCAACGTCCCCTGGGATTCGCCGCCGATCATCGCCGTCAGGCGATTACGGTCCTCGTGCTGCTGGGTCTCTAACTCGATCAGCCTTTCGTCGAGGGCAACGAGATAGGACTTAATAGTGCCCATCTCGTCCCAGACCTGTTGCGCGAAGACCGGATAGGCAGAAAGCGATTTCTGGGATTTTTTGTATTGCCGCATGCCGACTTCAAGGGTCTTGACCCGCTTCATGACCTTGGCCACTTCAGCCGGCGCCGACGGGGTAGCGACCGCCATCGGGACCTTCCCGTATTCGGCTAAGTCACCTATCTGCGGCATTGAATACGACTTAACCATTATTGCCCGGGCGCGCCGGTCCTGCAGGCCCTTCACCTCGACCAACCCCACTGGTTCCTGGGGGATGCCCAGCACCTCACCGGTGAGCGGGTGTACAATGGCCTCGCCTTCGCGTAGCAGAGTGACTCGGGCGCCTTCGCGCAAACCGTCTAGACGACCTGCATCGAGCACAACCTCATTCGCGCCAGATTGCTCGACGTCAATAACTCGCGTCAGGGCCCTCTCGGCGTGCGCGCCGGAGAGCGTGATCGCCACTAGGACGATCGAAATATAGTATCTGTAGAGCATGGGGAGACTGCTCCTTTTCCTTGCTTAGACTTTACATTTTACGTGGACCGTAGTCCCTGAGTGTTTGCGTCGGCGCACTGCCCGGTTCCGGCGGCCATAATTCCCTGCCGACCAGACCGATCCCGCGCGCGTAATACGAAGCGTAAGCACGCATTTCCTGCTCGGGCTGGTCGACCGGTCGAAAGCGGGTGACCACCTGGACGCAGTGCGAATAGCGCTGCTGCCCGAGGATCATTACCGTGTCGGGGTTGCCGATCTGTTTTTCGATATGCAACCCCTCGCTGCGGTATACATAGGGCTCCGCACCGGTGGGGATTACATTAACCCCGCCTTCGGGGCTCATCTCAAAAATCTTATCGTCTTCGCGGAAGGCGACCGTGCCATCGGAAAAATAAAACAGCTCCTGGTCCGCCCGACTCTCCCGACGCACGATACGGCGCTCCACCTCGGTGCGCGTGCCGCGTTCGGCGTCTTCGCTTACATAAACCCAATAGCGCCCGACTTCGAGGGGATAATACGTATCGACCGCCTTATCAGCAGACGGCATATCGGTCACTGGAATAGCAGACGACGTGTTTTCAACCGCCTTCTGCTCGGCCGCAACCGGCTCTACGATCGGCTCGTCGACTGCTTCTATCTCGTCTACCGGCGCTTTACCCGATGGCGCAAACACACCCAGCAAACCCGCAACGGCAATGCCCATACAGAGCGCTCCAGTGAAACCGAGCAAATATACGAGTCGGCCGCCGCTATTCTTTTTTCTTAGGGTCACTACGTTTACCTCCCGCCTCCTTAATATCGGATAAGTTCGTGAATCCTTTATGTTTTATCCGCGACATTGGTAGCTACCCCGATTTCATCCCACAAGATCTGGTATAACAAGAGTATACACGACGATGCGGCTACTTTATACAGTAAGAAAATTATCTATTCCGAAGCAAACATGCAGTCGTTCGCCCTTTTCGCCGCTAATTCATATATTTCCACGCTGCTTACAAGCCCCTACTCGCTTTCAGGAGATATGTCATGAGCCAGGCACAAACGCGCATCGGTCTAATCGGTTACGGTCAAATTGGTCAGGCGGTACATAAGATGATCGACAACAACGAAGACAATGGCATGGAGGTCGTCTTTGTACACGACCAGTTCGCCACCGCGGTACAAGACCTATCCGCTGGCATGGTCCTGGAGGATCTCGGCGAATTCGAGTCGCGGCAACCCGATCTAATCGTCGAGATGGCCCACCCGGACGTAACGCGCAAATGGGGCACGACGATCCTGGAAAAGACTAATTATATGTTTATCTCGGTCACCGCCCTAGCCGATGCCGAATTGGAGGCGAGTATTCAAGAGACCACCCGCCGCGCCGGGACCCGCGCCTTCGTCCCCCACGGCGGCGTGGTAGGAATGGACGCGCTATTGGAAAATCGTGACGTGTGGGAATCAGTCGACATCGTCATGAAGAAATCGCCGCACAATGTCGACTGCGCCGCCGCCGGCATCGACCCCGACGATATCAAAGAAGAGACGACGCTCTACGACGGCCCGACCAGAGGGATCTGCCCGCTCTTCCCGCGCAATGTCAATACCCACGCAGCCATCGCCTACGCCGGCATTGGCTTCGACCGCACGCACTCGCTATTGCAGGTGAGCCCCGAATGGAGTGACGCCGTCGTCGAAATATACGCCAAGGGGCCGGGGATTAATCTTTCCGTCGCGCGCAACGAGAGCATCACCGGGGTCACGGGTGCCTCGACGCCCGCCTCAATCTACAACACCGTACAAATGATCGGCTCGACCGGTCCGGGTATACACTTAAGATGAAAGCATTTGCTAGCATACCCGCACAAATTCCCCGCTCGGGCATCCGCGAGATCATGGACCTGGCCTGGGCCGTGGAAAAGACGGGCGAGGTGATCCATTTGGAAGTTGGCCAACCCGATTTCGACACGCCATCGCATATCGTCGAAGCCACTTGCCGTCACGCGAACGCCGGTAACACCAAATACGTGCCCAACGCCGGGGTCGATCCGCTGCGCGAGGCGGCGGCCCGTTATTTCGAGCGCAACACCGGCATCGCCACCGGCGCCAATAATATTCTCGTTACCCCCGGCGCGGTTATGAGCGTAGCGACTTCGTTCCTAGCCCTACTCGAACCCGGCGACGAGGTCCTACTGCCCGATCCCGGCTGGCCCAACTACCACATGGCCGTCTCCATCGTGCACGGTAAATCCGTCTTTTACAATCTGCGCGCAGAAAACCACTTCCTGCCCGATCTCGACGAGATAGAACGCTTGGTCAGCGCCAAAACCAAGCTCATCCTGCTCTGCACACCTTCCAACCCCACCGGCCAGGTCTACGACGAAGCACTGATGCGCAATTTGATGCAATTTGCCCAGCGCCACGACCTGTGGGTGCTTTCCGATGAGATCTACGGCGATATCGTCTTCGACGAAAAACACCACAGCGCACTACCGCACGACGAGGATGGCCGCGCGCTGATCGTCTCGGGTATGTCCAAAAGCTACGCGATGACCGGCTACCGCGTCGGCTTCACCCGTGCCAACCCCGACTATATCGAGCTAGCCGCTAAATTGCAGGAGCCCTTCGTTTCCTGCGGCACCGGCTTTTCGCAACTGGCCTCGGCCGAGGCGCTCGACGGGCCGCAGGAACCCATCGCCGCAATGCGCGAGGCCTACCACCGCCGCCGCGATATAGCAGTAGAGGTCCTGCGCGCATACGACCTCTACCGCTATACCCCCGGCGGCGCGATCTATCTGATGATAGATATATCCGCCTCCGGCATGGATTCGCACGACTTCGCGATCAAACTATTAAACGAAAAGCGCGTCGCGGTCGCCCCAGGCAAAACCTTCGGCAAAATGTGCGAGAACCACATCCGCATCTCTATCGCCGCTTCCGACGAACATATTCGCCGGGGCGTCACTGCGATCTGCGAGTTGATACGGGAAGGAAAATGAAGCCCGTGCTGGTCCCCACACAACGACGCACCCTGCACTAGATCCACGGCGAAATGGCCTCGGATCTGGGCGCGACACTAACCGAAGCGCTGTCGGCCAAGCTCTACGTCGGGCTCTTGGGTTCGCGGGTGATAAATTCCGCGGAGTTTATCGAATTGCTACCTAACCCATCTTTTATTTTTAATTTTTTCACTGTGGACAGTGAGCCGCGAGACAGACAAACGCGCGCAACGCCCGGGTTGGGCGGTTTTCAATATGGCTATTCTCTTGGCGTTGGGGATATTGGCTACCGACGAAAACAAACCCCAATTCTCTACCAACGAGGACCTCGTCACGCTCATACCAGTGATCTGCAAGATCATTAACGATATCAAAGAGGCCTGGTCCGCGGCGACAGTGGTAGATATCAGCTATATCGAACTAAAAAAGCCCGCGCAATATCAAAGTGTTACAGGGCAAAGATTATGTCGCCGTCGTCGACCTATAAATCGATATCGAGACGCAAACTCAACTCATAGCACAGTGCTATCAGATTCCATTGATCACCAATTTCTCAACTGCGACGACGGGCCGGCTCCGCAAAGGCCACTACAACCACCGCGGCCATCGACTACACACGGTCATATAATTTAACTAGCCAATAATCTTATGAGTGAGCTGCCATCGGCGCCGTCGGCCCCGAGTGGTGTTGATAGCCCAGCGCGTGCGAACGCCACCTTTTGTCCACCACCACTTTCTGCCTGTAAAACGGATCCTCCTGCTCGCGAATATGCCGCCTGAGCATGTCCCGATGCTCTAATAGCACAGCGCGATACGCAGGGTCGGCGGCCAAATTGACCATCTCGCCGCGATCCGTCTCCAAATCGTACAGCTCTTCCCCCCCGGTCGGATCGTCGGCCCCACCGCTGCCTTCGAGATAGCACGTATACTTGAAACACGCGCTGCGGATCATGCGACCAGGGCTTATCGTATACCCCCACTCCGAATACCACTCGGCAGCGACAAATTCCCGTTGCACTTCTTCGTTTTTGAGCAGCGGCGCGAAACTCACGCCGGACAAGCCATCCGGAACTTCGATCCCGGCGTATTCGCACAAGCCCGGAAACAGATCTAATAACGAAGTCAACGTCGCAACCCGTTGCCCGCCAGTCGGCACACCCGGTCCAGCAACAATAAAGGGTACGCGCGCCGTCTCTTCGTAAAACGAAACCTGCTTAGTCGCCATCTGATGCGACCCCATTGCGTCACCGTGGTCGGCCATCAGGATGACCAGCGTATCGTCCAGCACGCCGCCTTCTGCCAACAGTCGCAATATTGTCCCGACGTGCTCATCCGCCATCTTCGCATAGTGCCGAAAAGCATCGATATAATAGCGCCAGTCCTCGTCGGTATAATGCGAGGTCTGACCGGCTCGATTGTGGCTGCAACAGATATAGCGGATCGGCAGTGGCAGACTCGCCCAATCGGTTACTCTATTATTTTTCGGAAGCTCCGGCAGATTCTTCGGCGAAATGGCATGCGACACTGGCCCATCTAAACTGCTGTGCTCGCCGATCCAACCGCAGATATTGTGCGGATTCTGCAAATCCACAACGGCACAAAACGAATCGGGGAAACCGCCCTCGGCCCATTCCGCAAAGCGGTCCATCGCCCAGTTATCTTTCCAGGTATCATTGTTCTCCGGATACCCCACCGGCACATCTTCCGATTCTCGCGTGCCGTCCGCTACAATTTCAAACCCGCGCAAACCACCCGAGTCGTGGCACTTGCCGAAGTGGATGGTATGGTAGCCAGCGTTTTTAAAACTCTCGCCGATCGTCGGCATATCTTCCGGCACTAATCCGTTCGGCAAAATATCCGGCCCCTGCACTTTTAAGCCATTGCAGAGTACACCGGTATCGTGCGGGAAACGCCCCGTCCAAAAAGCAGCGCGCGACGGTCCACACAACGGATAACTAGTGTACATGTTTTCGAAGACTGCACCACGCTCGGCGAGGAGGTCGATATTTGGCGTATCGGCCCAGTCGCTCTCGCCATAGGCACCAACCGCGCGCGTCGACAGATGATCACTTACAATAACAACAACATTTTGCATCATTTCTCCTACCATTGGGCTCGAGTGAAGTGAATCGATTGCAGGCTGCCCATTTCGAGATTCCCATCTATGCAGTGAACGCCCACCTCATAACGCCCAGGAGAGGGAAATCCGATCAGACCGATCGGGAAAGTCTGGTAGTTGTGCGATGAATTTTGTTCGTTCTGAATGTGCTCGCCGCCTTTAATTCCCACGCCCCAAACCAACCGCCCCTCACCGGCATAGGTCAGATCGACCTGATAATCTCCGGGAACCAACACGTCGACCTCCCATACTGCCTCGCCCTGCGTTTGCCATTGGTGCACCCTGGTCACATGTTTCCATTCGCCGAACTTCTCCATCCACCGCACAGAATCTTTTGTCGCATTGTTCACCACTGCAAATTCGGCCTGTATCTCCGTGCAAAACTCCGGATCTAGCCCCCAAGTCGAGTCGACTTGCGGTGCACTATAAAGCTCGACTTCGATGATCGAGACCCATGTTTCCGGCGCCTGTGGCGGTAACTCGAAACGAATCCAATTGCGCTCTTTTTTACAACTGATGCTCTCGCTCTCCTCGCCACGGAGCAATCGCGTAGCGACAATATCGCCTTTGAAACCGGGCAGATAAAGCGTACTCGAAGCAGGCCATTGCAGCACCGACAGGTAGAGCGTATTACCCTTGCACGTGACATCCCCCCAAGGCAGGGCGTGTTGCCAAGGCGAGGCATCCGTCGCATAGACCACTTGTGGATAGCGACTGATCCAAGCGCCGGCTGCCCGCAAGGTGCGCGCCGCCCGCAAGGGCACCGAACCATCACCGCGGACTCCCAGGTTTAGCATATAGGTGCCGCCGCGCCCGATACAAGCGATGAGTCGCCGCAGAATCTCTTGCGGCGATTTCCAATACTCGTCATACCAGGCATAAGCCCACGAATCGTTACTCGTGTCGACGCTTTCCCACATCCCGTGCACATTGCGCATTGGCACGTCCATATCTCCAAGTGTCTGATAGTCACCCAGATTGTGCCCCGCCCGCCCCGAGATTAGCGCATTGGGCTGATTTTTGCGGATCACGGCGACCAATTGCTCGACATATTCTTTCGGCATCTTGCCAGGCGTGTCAAACCATACGATTTCAATGGCCCCGTATTGGGTCGTGATCTCCTTAACCTGCGGCAGACACTTCGTTTTGAAGTAGTCGTCAAAATCCGCAGTTTGCCCCGCGGCGTCGGTCTCGGGCCCGCCGCCGCCACCGGGAAAAGTCCAATCCTGGTTGTGCGAATAATAAAAGCCGAAACCGATGCCGAACTTTTTGCACGCCGCGGCTAACTCTCGCATCGGGTCGCGGTCAAAAGACGTCGCGTCGACAATGTTGAAATCGTCGGCCTTAGAGCGATACATGGCGAACCCGTCGTGGTGTTTGCTAGTTATCACGATATATTTCATACCCGCGTCTTTGGCCAGTTGGGCTATTTCTTCGGCATCAAAGGCCACGGGATTGAAAGAAGCCGCACGTTGTTTATAATCGTCGACGGGAATTCCGGCCATGCGCGGGTGCATGATCCATTCGCCAATGCCGTAATAAGTTTTGCCGTCCACTTCGTTGGCCAGGTTCGAATAGGGCCCCCAGTGGATGAACATCGCGTAGTTGCCGTCGTTGAAGAGTTGGCCGCGAACAGCATCCTCGGGCCGAAGCTTGACGATTTGCTCGCCCCACATCTGCTCCATGCCTTGTCCCGGTTTTCTTTCACTCATATTTTCCCCTTAGTTAACATCTTCTACTCGCCCCGACCGAGGAGCTCGAATCTCCATGGACGCACAACTGTTGCAACGAGGTTTCACACCCGAACTGTTACAGCCGGCTCAGTACCGCGAACTTGATCAAAACGGCTTTACCGTCTTAGAAAACATCATCGACTCGCAGTGGCTGACACAACTGCGCCAGACCTTTGAAGATCTGATAGAAAAAGAGGGCGAAGATGCCGGCGTGGAAGTCGCGCAAATGAAAGGCGTGCGCCGCCTCGCCGACTTGATCAACAAAGGCGAGGCCTTTGACGCGATATACTTGCAGTCGGCGTTGCTGACGGCGGTCTATCACATTCTGCAACGGCCATTCAAACTGCATTCACTCAACGGGCATGACCCGTTGGCCAACGAAGGCCTACAAAGCCTACACGCCGACGGCGGCCAACCCGAAACCTCCAAGGGACCCTTCCGCGTCGTCAACTCGATGTGGATGCTCGACGATTTCACCACAGAAAACGGCGCCACTCGCATCATCCCCGGTAGCCACCGCAAGCTCGGCAATATCAACGACTATATCACAGATCGCATGGCCGACCACCCCGAGCAAGTCCACCTCCAGGGTTCGGCCGGTTCGGTCGCCGTCTTCAATGGCAGCATCTGGCACGGTTCCTACATCAACTATTCGGGCCGGCTCCGCCGCACGCTGCACTGCGCCTTTATAGCCCGCGAGTTCGACCAGCAAACCAACCAACGCGAGTATTTGCGCCCCGAAACTGCCGAACGCCTCTCGCCATTGGCCCGCTATATCCTCGACGTCGATTGAACGTCAGATATACTTCCGATATTCGTCTTCGCCCTGCAAACGCTCCAACACCTCCTTGACCCGCTGCGCCTCATCCTTCTTGCAGATCAAGAGCGCGTCTTGCGTATCGACCACCACCAGATCCTCTACCCCGATCAACGCCACCACCTTGCCCGCCCGCCCGTAGACCGTCGAATTCGCAACATCCACCGTCACCACTTCGCCCGACAACAAATTGCCCGCGTCATCCGCCGGCAAGACATCGGTCAACGCCGCCCAGGAGCCGATATCGCCCCAGTCGATATCCGCCTCGATCGTCGCCACCTTCTCGGCACGCTCGATAATCGCGTTGTCGACGGCAACAGCCTTTAGCGCTGGATACTCACGGGCGATCACCGCCGCTTCCTCCGCCGTGCCCACCGCCGCCTGAATCCGCATCAATCCCTCGTGCATTTCAGGCTCAAAACGGGCAAAGAGCTCTAACACCGTGGCCGCCTTCCAGACGAACATATTGCTATTCCACAGGTATTGACCGTTTTCCACATATTCGGCCGCCGTTGCCGCGTTGGGTTTTTCGGTGAAGGCCTCGACCTTGTAAACCGGTTGCCCCGCAACTTCTTCAAGAACTTCGCCCCGGCGAATATAGCCATAGCCGGTCTCCCCCCTCGTCGGCACCACGCCCAGGGTAAACAGATAGTCGGGATGCGCTTTTAACGCCTCATCGGCGACTTGCAGCAACCGACAGAATTCCTCGCCCCGGCCGATATAGTGATCCGACCCCAAACTCGCGACGACACACCCCGGATAACGCGCCTCCAATAGCGCGCACTCCAACCCGACGGCCGGCCCCGTATTGCGCAACGCCGGTTCAACGATCAACTGCTCAGCGGGCAACGCCGGCAACTGCTCGCCGACCAACCCTGCCATCTGCACTCCGGTCGAAACGCAAATATCCCCCGGTGCCGCGATCGGCTCTATGCGGCTGACCGCATCCTGCAGCATCGTCTGCTCCCCGGCCATGGCGTGGAACTGCTTAGGTTTCCTCTGGCGACTATAGGGCCAGAGCCGGGTACCGATACCCCCGGCACGAATAACAAATTTCATGGAGAAATCCCTCTTTTCAGGTGGGTACTGCAGCGACCAGATATTCTAGTTTTTCATCCCCGAGCGGCGCGATCTCACAAACGCCCCCCGCAGGCACCAACGCCGTCGCGCCCGTACCCAATACGTATTCACCTTCCCGATCCCGCACCACGGCCCGGCCACCGACGAGCGTCAGCGCTAGAAACGACCCTTCGGCGGTATGCTCCGCCGAACCACTTTGCAGACCACAGCCGTGCAATACAAAATGTTCCGACTCCACTAAGACCTGCCCTCGCAGATCTGGGCAAGGCACGGGGCCTGGCAGTTGCTGGGAGAAATCAATCACCTCCAGCGCCTGTTCGATATGCAACTCACGCGGTTTGCCATCGAGCCCCGGTCGATCGTAGTCGTAGATCCGAAAGGTCAAGTCACTCGACTGCTGCACCTCGTAGATCACCACTCCTGCGCACAAGGCGTGTACCGTGCCCGGCGGCGAGAAGACTAGGTCACCGCGTTCCACCGTATAAAAACGAATGACTTCGGCTACGCGATTATTTGTGACGGCAGCGGCAAAATCCTCGCGCCCGACCCCTTCCTCAAGTCCATAGGCCACCCGCCCACCGTCCGAATGCAGTACGTACCAAGCCTCCATCTTGCCCGCGTCCTGCAACCCCTTAAACTGCGCGTAGGCATCATCGGGATGCACCTGTATTGAGAGATCCTGTTGTGCGTCGAGCAACTTGATCAACAGGGGAAAGCGCCCGCCGTAGCGCGACCACACCTCGGCCCCGACTAGGTCCGCGCGATATTCCGCCACCAGATCTTGCAGCGAGCAACCAGCCAAGGGGCCAACCGCCGCCCGACTCTCCCGCCCCTCATAGGCCGAGAGTTCGAAGGTCTCGCCGATCGACACATCAGCCGGCAATTTTTTATCGTAGAGTTCGGCGAGCCGACGCCCTCCCCACACCATTTCGCGACAATAAGGCTCCAAGGGAATGACACCAGGTATTTTATTTGTCATATATCTATTATTTTCAATATCTTATAATACAATATACTAAATATTACATTATGATCTATTGCATACTTACAGTGATAAAAATTAACAATGCTTTATTGTTAACGCTACAAATTATACAGAGTGCCAGTGACTCGCAAGCGTGGGACTAAATAGTCTCAGACGTTTGCCGCCACCACAAAACTACGCTAATTTCGAGAAAATTTTGCCGCGGATCTACACTCGCCCACTCCGGGGAAGCTGCGCAAGGTCTTTGAACCCTTGTTCACCACCCCAACCGATGTTGGCAGCGGTTGGGGGTTGACCGCCGCCCACCGCACCATCACCTCGTCGAACGGCTTATTAGCAGCAATAAGCTCCCCCGACGCGGGATCGACCTTCACAACAAACTTGGCCTAGAGCACGACTGGCCCGCCTACCGTCAGACCCCACATCCTCGTCGTGGAAGACGACCAAGCGGTCATAAGAGCG